>JAQWRQ010000017.1 GCA_029243595.1 Gammaproteobacteria bacterium
TACCAACTTAATCCTAGAAAATTCTTAACCATAGCGCACCACGATGACAACAATGTTAAATCAGCCGAACTATATGGTGCCTACCCAATCAATACTCAGATGCATGTTTTTGCTGGTGTTAATCGCTCTATCACTGATTCAATCACCAATAAAGAAACCACAGGTATTGCTTATGAGTCTTGCTGTTGGGCAATTCGTCTAGCGCACTTTAAAAAGCATATTAGTGGAAATGATTATGATTACGTGACAGATTTTGAATTGGTGCTTAAGGGTCTCGCCAGCACCTCTCCGAGCCTTTCAAAAGAGCTAGAAGAAAACATTCCAAACTACTTAGCTAACCTTAATGACTAACCCGATGAAAATTTTATTTGCATTTGCATTAATTTTTTCACTTAATTCGTTAGCTGCTCCCAATAGTATTGTTGCTATTGTTAATGATGAGCTGATTACTTTTGATGCAATCAGTGCAAAAATCAGGCCCACTTCTACTAAAGCTGAAAAAATAAAACTGATCGATAACCAAATTAACCTGGTTCTTCAATTAGAAAAAATACAAAAATTTGGCATCAAACCTAAATTAAGCTCTGTTAATGCCATGCTCAGTAATATCGCCTCACAAAACAGCTTAACCTTGGCGCAACTACAAGCCAATGCGCAATACGACGAAATCTTAGAGAATATAAACCAACAGCTTTCACTAAGAGGCCTTAAGCAGCTTGTTTTACAAGAGGCTGACATCAAGCTATCTCAAGCAGAAATTGATACCGCTCTTGCTAAGAACCCTAGTAATTCGGATAATTTTAACAAGCAAATTAAAATCGCACAGATTGTGATTAGCTCTGTTGATCAAACGGATTCTTTATTGCAATCTAAAGATAGCTTGATTCAACAATTTTTAATTGAACTCAGTGACAAAATTAATGCCGGCACCTCGTTCTCTAGTTTGGCTAAATTACACTCCCAAGATCCTTCTTATAAAAGTGGTGGCGAATCAGAATGGCTTGATGAAAACAGATTGCCAGCAGTATTCAAACAACAAATATCCCAACTTAAGACTGATGAATTGTCACCGCCTTTTCAAGCCGGACAAGCCTGGAGAATTATCAAAATTATTGATAAACGCAGTGTTGACAACCATCTAATTGCACTCAAATCACAACTTGTTCAATCAAAGAAAAATACCTTTTTTAACGATTGGGTGAAAGCACTAAGAAAAAATGCCTATATAGAGATTTTTGATCACAAACTATAAGCGCGCTACCCATGTCTAAATCAATTATTATCTTTGGATTTCATGCTATCCAGGCACAAATAGACTCCACCCCTGAGTGTTTGATTAAAATATTTACACTGGATAATCGCAACGACAAGCGCTTAAACACATTAACCACTCAGCTTGATCGTTTGGGTATTAACACGCAGAAATCTAGCAAACAACAACTCGATAAGCTCACTAAAAATCAAACACACCAAGGTATTGTTGCTGAAATATTGTTACCTACCCTACCTAACTTGGACGGCTTAATACACCATATCGAAAAGCTCAATAATAACAGCTTAATATTAATATTAGATTCTATTCAAGATCCAAGAAACTTAGGTGCTTGTTTGCGTAGTGCTAACGCCGCTGGTGTAGATTGCGTAGTCATCAACAAAGATGGCTCTGCACCAATAAATGCATTGGTTCACAAAACATCTGCGGGAGCACTAAACCAACTTAAGATTTTCTCTGTGACTAATTTATCTCGTACTATCAAAGCATTGAAAGAACATAATATTTGGGTAGTTGGTCTAGATGGCGCAACAGACCAATCACTTTATCAAATTGACCTTACCACGCCAAGCGCAATTATTATGGGGGCTGAGGGCTCAGGTTTACGCTCGCTAACCAAGAAATCTTGCGACCAATTGGCTATGATTCCAATGCAAGGTAATGTTGAAAGTTTGAATGTTTCTGTTGCGACAGGTATTGCCTTATTTGAAGCTAGTAGACAGCGCCACCTCTAAACCACTGAGATTAATTAAACTTAAGCCCTAAAAGCATGATTTTTTGGTAAAATTGTCAAGTTTTTAGCAGTATTGATGAAACAGGGAATACCCGAGCAGATAAAGCTTTTTAAATTCGCTTCTAGATCGTTGATCTTTTCACAGGTTTACCAGGTGAAAGATTTCCCTAGAATTAGCGCATTGGTAAGCAATCAAGATGCACCTGTTAGTGTTGAATTAAATTTTAGCATTGAAAATAACAGAATCCCTTGTATTACCGGTAAAGTTGAACTGGATGTGGCGTTAATCTGCCAACGTTGCTTAAATGAAGTCAGTATTCATTTACAACCAAAATTTCAGCTTGCTTTTTTGCAAAATGAACAACAAGGTGAAGAGTTAGACTCTAGCTTTGAGACGATTCTAAATGCTGACGAAGAATTTTCGACCATAGAATTTATAACGGATGAAGTGTTGATATCCGTCCCGATGATTCCCATGCATGAGCATGAGTGTGCATCGTATAAAGATACAACACCAATAAAAGAGCAAAAGCGTGAAAATCCTTTTGCGATATTAAAACAATTGAAAAACTCAACTAAGGAGTAAAAAAATGGCTGTACAAAAAAGTAGAAAAACCCCTTCAAAAAGAGGTATGCGTCGTTCACACAACGCACTAACTAGCCCAGCACTATCTGAAGATCAAGAAACAGGTGAAACTCATTTACGTCACCATGTGACTGCTGACGGTTATTACCGTGGTAAAAAAGTCATTAATAAAGTTCAAGACATTCAGGAAGTAGAAGCTTAAGTCCTAATGACAATCAGGGTATCAATTGATGCCTCAGGGGGAGATCATGGGATGCCAGTTACTATTACAGCTGGCCTAAAAGCCTTGGGTGCGTTTCAAGACCTACACCTAAATTTTGTAGGTGACGAGTCTGCTATTCAAGCAGAGCTCGATAAACACTCATCCTCTCAAAAACTATCCAATCGATTCGGCATTACTCACGCTAGTGAAGTGGTCTCAATGAATGAATCACCTTCAATTGCACTACGTAAAAAGAAAGACTCGTCAATGCGTGTTGCTATTAATTTAGTCAAAGACGAAACTGTCGATGCTTGTGTTAGTGCTGGAAATACCGGTGCGTTAATGGCTATTTCACGATTTGTATTAAAAACTATTAAAGGCATTGACCGCCCTGCTATCATGGGTCGTATGCCAACCATGTCGGGTCATACACACATGCTAGACCTTGGTGCGAATGTAGACTCTAAACCAGAAGCTTTGGTTGAGTTTGCAGTTATGGGTTCTATTGCTGTCGAACACACTGAAAACATCACTGCACCTAGTGTAGGTTTACTTAACATTGGTGAAGAGGAAATGAAGGGTAACGACAGCATTAAAAAAACAGCTGAACTACTTAAAGCCTCTAACCTAAATTATGTTGGCTTTATTGAAGGTGATGACATTTATAAGGGCACTGTTGATCTAGTGGTTTGTGATGGCTTCGAAGGCAATATTGCACTCAAAGCATCAGAAGGTGTGGCGGCAATGATGGGGCACTACCTAAAACAAGCTTTTACTAAAAATATTTTTACTAAAATTGTCGCACTTATCGCCACTCCAGTTTTAAAAGACTTTAAGTCTAGTCTAGATCCTGGAAAATATAACGGCGCTAGTTTGTTAGGTCTTCGCGGAATTGTAGTTAAAAGTCATGGTGGTGCCAATGCTGATTCATTTTTCCAGGCGATTAAAGAAGCCTACCTAGAGGCACACGCTAAAATCATTGAAAAGATCACTACCCAGGTATCATTAGAATTAGAAAACCAACAAAGCAAAGGCGATAATGAGTAAATTTGCAAGAATCATCGGTACAGGCTCTTATTTGCCACCAAAGGTGGTAACTAATGACGATTTATCTGAAAAAATTGATACTTCTGATGAGTGGATCGTCGCTCGAACCGGCATCAAAGAAAGACGTATTGTTACTGACGAATCAACTTGTGATTTAGCCACTATCGCATCTAACAATGCGCTTAAAATGGCTGGCATTGATGCCAGTGAATTAGATTTAATCATCCTAGCGACCACCACACCGGATAAAATTTTTCCAGCAACGGCAACCATATTACAAAACAAAATTGGTGCATCTTGCCCTGCCTTTGACCTTCAGTCAGTTTGTTCAGGCTTTGTCTTTGCACTAACCACTGCTGAACAATACATTAAAACCGGTGCAGCCAATAAAGTGCTGGTTGTCGGTAGTGAGACTCTATCTCGTATTGTTGATTGGAATGACCGATCAACTGCCATTCTTTTTGGTGATGGCGCTGGCGCTGTGGTGTTAAGTGGCAGTGAAGAAACTGGCATCTTGCATTCAAAACTTTTTAGTGATGGCAACTACTTGTCTTCATTACAAGTGAGTAATAATTACATTAACGAAACTGGTTTTATCGAAATGGCGGGTAATGAAGTCTTTAAGATTGCTGTTAGCCGACTTTCTTCTTTAGCGGAAGAAACACTCAAGGAATGCAACATGGACTCAGATGAGCTTGACTGGATGGTACCTCATCAAGCTAATATTCGTATTATTTCTGCAGTAGCTAAACGCATTAAAACGCCAATGGACAAAGTAGTTGTCACTTTAGAAAAGCACGGCAATACATCGGCTGCCTCTATTCCATTAGCACTAGACACAGCGGTTCGAGATGGTCGTATTAAAAAAGGTCAAAACCTATTGTTCGAAGGTATTGGTGGTGGTTTTAGCTGGGGCAGTGTTTTAGTTAAATTTTAAAACTTTCTTGATTGTAACTGTTCAGTCAAACTACGTAGCTCGCTCGAATCCACGCTTAATTGCTCTAGCTTTTCAAAAGCTCGTTGATATAACTGCTGATAAGTTTTTGTTGCTTCATCCAAACTCAATAACGCAGGATAAGTTGGTTTATTTTTATCGGCGTCTGAGTGTTGTTTTTTACCCAACACGCCTTCTGGAGTAAGCACGTCTAAAACATCATCTTGAACTTGATAGGCCAGGCCAATATCTTGTGAAAAACCATCTAATATTTTTTGATCTTCAACACTACACTGGCTCGACACCAAAGCTCCTAATTTAACCGAACAACTGAGTAGCGCACCGGTTTTCTTTCGATGCATATTTTGCAAAGTTTCAACATCAATAGTTTTTGAAACGACTGATAAATCAATCGACTGTCCTTCGGCCATCTCAAATGCTGCATGCGTTAGCGCTTGAAGTAGTGCTATTCGCACTTGAGCTGACAAGTTGTCATCATTAGTTAACACTTCAAAAGCCAAGGCTTGTAAACCATCACCAGCCAATATAGCTTGAGCCTCGCCAAATTGCTTATGACAAGCGGGCTGATTATGGCGAATATCATCATCATCCATCGCCGGCAAGTCATCATGAATCAAGGAATAGGCGTGAATCAACTCCACAGCACAAGCGCTAGAATCAGCTAAATTAAGCGCTGTACCAAAGGTGTTAGCCACAGCGTAAGTTAGGATGGGTCTAAAGCGCTTGCCGCCAGATAACACGCTGTAACGCATGACCTCTCTCAAGCTTCCTTGGGTTGATAAGTATTTGTCTAGATGCTGATTAACACGCTGAGTGTAGTCTTTAAAACTCATAAAAATTGTCTTTAGATTTCGTCTAACGGTTTTTGAGTTTTATAATCATCGTCAGCACTCAACAGTGCGATCTTTTGTTCTGCTTCACTTAACGCTGATTGACATTGGCGTGTTAATTGCACACCCTGCTCAAAAAATTTCAATGAGTCTTCTAAGCTTAAATCGCCAGATTCCATGGTTTTTACAATGCTTTCCAGCTCTAGCAAGCCTTTATTAAAATCAAATTTTTTTGTCATATTATCTTTCTCCGCCACCACCGGCTTTATTGAGTATTTTATCCATTAACCGTGTTGGCAACAACCTCATTAATACAGCAAATAACTTAGTTGGGAAAGTTACATGGTAATGAATCTTTGCTTGCTTGGCACTCAGAGCATGTTGTGCACATTTTAATATTGCCGTTGCAGGCAAGGTAAAATCAGCCAATTCATCAGACTGCAAACGTTTAATCATTTTTTCGTAATTTGATTGGTAGTCACTACTATTCATATCTACATGCTTCATAAAGGCTTTATAAGCATTAATTCTAAATTTAGACTCAATCGGGCCAGGTTGAATCAATGACAACTGCACATTGGTGCTTGATAATTCTAAGCGCAATGTATTGACCAGCCCTTCTATGGCAAATTTAGAAGCGTTATAAGGCCCTCTAAAAGGCATAGCTACAAAGCCCAACACAGAGCTCAAGTAAATAATCCGCCCTTCGTTCTTTAATTTCATTTTTGGCAAAACTAAATTGGTCAACTCGTGCCAACCAAACACATTGGATTGGAACTGTTCTTCCAATGCTTTTCTAGAAATATCTTCTAACGCTCCTACTTGCCCATAGGCGCCATTATGGATTAAACCGTACAAATCATCCGTTTGTTCAAAAACAGCCTTTATTGCTGTATTAATGGACCGTGAAGAAGATAAATCTAGCACAAAAGCGTCGAAGCCCTGCTGTTTAAGTTGCTCTACGTCTTTAATATTTCTGGCAGTAGCAAATACTCGATAACCTTCCTGTTTTAAACCTTGCGCCAAACACAGGCCAATTCCACTAGAGCAGCCCGTAATTAGGACTGACTTCATTGTTGCGCTTTAGTCCAAAACTTAGCAACATCCTTTAATTCAGGGTTAATACTTTGTGAGCGCAACAATAAAAAATCATAAGCCATTCTAAATCGTGGATTTTGCAATAGGTCGTCTACTTTTTTAGGATGCATTTTTTCTAGTTTTGATTGCATTATCCAAATATCTTTGATTCTAGCGGTAAGCCATTTTGGCAATGAAACCTGTTTAATTTGGTTAATAATCACTTCCTCAGAGGCTTGGGTCATTGCCAAATAAAATGAACGCTGCTTTTTCTTAATCATAACAAAACGCTCATTTTGTGCTTGCCATAAAAAAACAGCAAACAAAAAAACAGGTGTTACAGGTTTGTTTTGTTTAATGCGTGCAGCCGTATTTAATAATGCTTTTTTAATAAACTCATTTTTTTGTGTTTGTTTAAACAAATGTTTTAATAAACCGTATTTTTCCAATTGCTCATAAACGCCAAACGAATATTCATTATGAAATAGTTTAATACACTCCTCATATAAGCGTGCTGGTGAAATATTACTGAGTAATGAGGCTTGATCTAAAATACAACTTTTTACTTCGTCACTAAGCTCTGCCCCTATTTTTTCGCTAAAACGAATCGCTCTGATCATGCGCACAGGATCCTCAGAAAAACGAAGTTTAGCTTCGCCAATAATGTGAATCTCTTTGACTTCAAGGTCTTTTAAGCCGCCAACATAATCAATTACCTCGTGCTTATGAATATCGTAATACAAGGCATTAATATTAAAGTCTCTACGCACAACATCGTCTTCAAGAGAGCCATAGCAGTTGTCGCGCACAATCACACCACTTTTTGCTGTTTGTACTTGACCTGATCGGAAAGTAGCTACCTCAATAAATTTACGTGCAGAAAACATCACATGCACCAAACGAAAACGTCGTCCGATTAGGCGGGATCGTTTAAACAACTTGTGCACTTGTTCAGGCTTGGCGTTGGTCGCGACATCAAAATCTTTAGGTTCTAAACCAAGTAGCAAGTCTCGAACACAACCACCTACTAAGTACACCTCAAACCCAGCCTTATGAATGGTCTTAACCACCTTTAGCGCGTCTTTATCTAGGAATTTTTTGTCAAATTTAATGCTTTGACGAATAGGCTTCATAAATTATTTTAAAAGTTATAAATGCTGGAGATTAACCACAGGCTGTGGAATCCAATCACTACGACGGTGTTCGGCAATTACTTCAGTATAAACACCGCCACGCACATTAAAAATTGATTTCAAACGCATAAATCGAGGGTTAGTCGCTGCAACCAAATCATCTAAAATTTGATTAGTCACCGCCTCATGGAAAGCACCTTCATCACGAAATGACCAAATATACATTTTTAAAGATTTAAGCTCAACACAAGCTTTATCAGCAATATACTCCAAATGCAATGTGGCAAAGTCAGGCTGTCCTGTTTTTGGACACAGGCAGGTGAACTCTGGCATATCGATTTTAATAACATAATCACGTTCGGCGTTAGGGTTATCAAAAACTTCTAATTCTTTACTAGGCTTACTTGACATTGTTTGCGTCCTTATATGAAAATTGCTCGGCTATTTTATCAAGATAATGGGAGAATTTTCCATGTCTGTAAAAATATAAGACAAGAATAAACAATAGCATTAATGCGTGCACCCACCACAACCCTACTATTGGCGTTGAATCACCTCGCTCCAAAGTGGATTTAGCAATCAGTAAAGCGTTATTGTATAAAATAAAAACAACCACACCAATTAACACGCCTAAATTCTTACCACCCCTAGGAGAGGCTTTTCCGAGTAAAACACCTAAAATTGATAAAACCAATACACTGAGTGGTTGTGATAAACGCCACTGTAACTCAGCAGCTTCTTTTAAGCCGTCAGAACGCAACAAATCTAGCGTCCCTTGCCCTTCAACCTTACTATAACTACTGTTAGTTTTTTGCACTTCACCGTCAATGATTTGTAAATCATATAAATCAAAATTAAGGATTTTTTTATTCGATTCACCAGGAAATCCGTGATACCGCGTGCCGTCTTTCAAGCGTAAATACACACTACTAGTCGTTGAATCGGTGTATTTCTGCGCTTGCTTGGCCAGTGTAATCACAGACTCACCGCCAGCCAAAGCATAAATAAATATTTCTTCCATTGCCTGATTACTATCTTGGTCGCCGTCTTCAACTTTAGAGGCGTAAAAAACAATTTCCCCGTCTTTAAACTCTTGAAATTCACCTTGTTTAATGAATGAAAATTCCGAAGCATTCTCAGTGCGATCCATGATCATGCTTCTTTGCTGTTTAGACCAAGGCACTGCGATAGTAGTTAAAAATAAAATAAACACAAAGATGGTTATTGCAATTGGCTGAATAAACACCATAAGATGCTTATCACCCAAGCCAAGAGAGTTTATTACAATTGCTTCCGAGTTCTTATACAGTTTGCTAACTGATAAGATGATCGCCAAAAATAGAGACAATGACAAAATCAAAGGCACATCTCTAATCATTTTAAAACCAATTAATGGGAACAAGTCTATGACAGGGATGCCTTGCTTAAGGCTTTCTTTAATCACTAAGACTAATTGATTGCCGAATACAACCAAACCAATTACGATAAACACTGCTGCCAATAACACCAATACATTACGCATTAAATATTTGGCAATAATTGTGTTAATCAAGCTTAGAGCCTTCTTAAAAACTGTGGTTGACTTCATGACTTATAAGTATAAGCGAAGGCGTGCATTAAGGGGTTTTATTTCTTTTGCGACATTGATGAGAAGAACTCATCATTGGTTTTGGTCAACTTCAAACGATCAATTAAAAATTCTGCTGCTTCTACTGTGTCCATCGGGTGCAAAATCTTACGCAAAATCCACATCTTCTGTAATTCTTTTTCATCGGTAATCAACTCTTCACGACGCGTGCCAGAAGCATTAATGTTAATAGCCGGGAAGATGCGCTTTTCACTTAAACGACGCTCAAGGTGTAATTCCATATTGCCGGTACCCTTAAACTCTTGATAAATCACTTCATCCATCTTCGAGCCTGTGTCAACCAATGCGGTCGCAATAATAGTAATACTACCACCATTTTCAATATTTCTAGCTGCACCAAAGAAGCGTTTAGGGCGTTGCAAAGCACTTGCATCAACACCACCAGTTAGCACCTTGCCTGATGATGGAGCAATGGTATTGTAGGCACGTGCTAAACGTGTGATAGAGTCTAGCAAAATGATCACATCTTTGCCTTGCTCTGCACGTCGCTTGGCTTTTTGAATCACCATTTCCGCTACTTGAACATGGCGTTTTGCTGACTCATCAAAAGTTGAGGCGATAACTTCACCACGTACAGTACGGGCCATTTCTGTTACTTCCTCAGGGCGCTCATCAATCAACAATACAATAAGCTCGCAATCAGGATGATTGCGAGCAATTGAAGTGGCAATATTTTGCATAATCATGGTTTTACCAGCCTTAGGCGGTGCGACCAACAAACCCCTTTGACCCTTACCAAATGGTGAAACCAAATCAATCACTCGAGCAGTAATATCCTCAGTACCGCCATTACCAATTTCTAGAGTGAGGCGTTCGTCAGGGTGGATTGGCGTCAGCGATGCAAAAGGCACTCGATTTCTAACACTTTCTGGATTTTCACCATTAACCTCGGATACTTGAATCAACGCAAAATACTTTTCACCTTTTTTAGGAGCGCGAATCTTTCCTGCAACTAAATCACCTGTTGACAGATTAAATCGTTTAATCTGATTAGGTGATATGTAAATATCGTCAGCACCTGAAGTATAAGAATCATCACTTGACCTTAAGAAGCCATAACCATCTTGCAATATATCAAGTGTGCCATCGCCTATTACCTCTTCATCATTAGCTGCTTTAGCCTTAAGAATAATAAAAATAAGGGTTTGTTTTTTGGCGCGAGAAATATTTTCAGCACCTAAAGATTGTGCCAATTCTAGTAATTCCTCTGGGGATGATTTTTTTAGTTCTGATAGTTTCATGAATTGTCCGATGAATGAAAGGAGATACCAACCAGAATGGTCAGTACAGACGCACTATAGTGCGATATTTTCTAAATTAAAATTTATTGTAAAAATGACTCGCCATCTCTAGTGAGTCGCTTGGGATTTAAATACTTGCATCAATAAAGGCGCTTAACTCAGCCTTACTTAAAGCACCCATTTTGGTTGCTTCAACTGCACCATCTTTAATAATTAACATGGTTGGAATGCCACGAACACCATATTTTGGTGGTGTTTGGTCATTTTCATCAACATTAATTTTAGCAATGGTAATCTTGCCATCGTAATCATCAGCGATTTCGTCTAATACAGGCGCTAGCGCCTTACAAGGGCCACACCAAGGCGCCCAAAAATCTACTAAAACTACTTGTGATGAATTGATAACGTCTGCTTCAAATGAGCTATCCGTTACTACTTTAATTTTGTCGTTCATATGTTTGTGTAATGTTTATCTGAAAGGAATAAATCACAGCAGAAGAGCTGTTGTTTGGCAAATTATATCGATTATTTGACCTTTGTGCTACTATTTTACAATTTTTCTTCAAGTGTTTGTCTTAATTGCTTTTCTTCTATTGCACTCAACGGTTGTTTGTTGGCATTACTAACAAAGAAAACATCTTCTACTCGCTCACCCATTGTAGACACTCTCGCATTAACCAAATCAATATTAAGCTGATGAAAGATATAAGCAATATTGGATAAAAGCCCCTGCTTGTCAACCATGTTAATCTCTACTTGAGTCAAATTCCATTTTTCATTATGAGAGAATTCAATTTTCATTTTATGATCAAAATGACGGTGTGTATGCTTGGCACTTACCTCTTTAATCTTAACATCTGTTTTGGAAAGCTCTCCTTCTATAGTTTGACTAATGTCGATTTGAGTCAGTATGTCATCTTGTAGTACGCTGATAGTGTTATAAGCCTTATTATCCTTACTGGTCAAAATCTTAGCATCAACAATATCTAAGCCTAATTTTTCAACAATATTCACTAACCTAAAAAACAAACCCTTTGAGTTATCTCCATACACAAAAATATCCACCACATTGTGTTCAGACAAGCGAGACATAACCCTAATTCTCTTATCTGTTGGCTTCATTAGCAGCCATAAATGCCACAAAATATCGTCAGTTTCATAACGCAGAAAATAGTCTTTAGGCAAGGTTGAAAATATTTTTTCAACTTGTTTAGGATCGCAACCTTGCTGCTCAGTTTCGTTTAGAAGCGAATGTTTAATTTGCTCAATTTGTTTTGCCATGCTCGGCAGCTTAGTGGCTCCACTCAACAAGTGGTCTTTAGTTTTATAAAATAATTTTTTTAAAAGTGAATCTCTCCAGTCGTTCCACAAGTCAGCCTTAGTGGCACGAATATCTGCCACTGTTAATAAATATAAAAATTCTAAAAATCGTACCGAGCCAACCGCTTTAGAAAAGCGATCAATCACTTCAAAATCTTCCAAGTCTTGTTTTTGCGCCGTTTGCGACATAAGCAAGTGTTGCTCAACTAAGCCTGAAACCAGCGCTATGTCTTTAGATTTTAGCTGATGATGCTTACAAAAAATTTGAGCGTCTTGCGCACCCAAACTAGCATGATCACCGCCACGACCTTTGGCGATATCATGAAATAATCCTGCTAATAGTAACAATTCCGGCTTATCAATAGTTTTGGCAACCTCGCTAGACAATTCAAATTCTTTAGCAAATTCACTAACGAAAAAACGCCTTAAATTTCGAATCACAAACAACGTGTGCTGATCTACCGTATAAGCATGGAATAAGTCATATTGCATTAAGCCTGTTATCTGCCCGAATGCAGGAATATAACGTTCCAAAACACCATAGCGATTCATCAGCTTCAAGGCTTTGTTGACGCCACGTTTTTGTTGTAACAACTTAATAAATAAACGATTATTTTGACGTTTCTTATAATAATTTTTATCGATCAAATTCAAATCAAATTGCATCTGTCTGAGTGTGTTGGCACTGATACCACGCACATAATCATGCTTAGCGATCAATAAAAATATTTCAATAAATGCGGCTGGATTTTTTTTAAAAACTTCATCACTGGTAGCCTGAATATACCCATAACTAATAACAAAACGCTCATTAAGACTTTGCGTATGCAGCACCCGATCTTCTAACAACTGTAGCAAAATATCATTCAAACGTGATACTTTGGTTACCGTGCGATAATAATCCTTCATGAATTGCTCAACTGCCATAGAGTCAGTATCAATATAACCCAGCATATTGGCTATTTCTTTTTGATACTGAAAAGCAATTCGATCTTCTCGACGTTTGGCAATTATGTGTAGAGAAAAGCGTACTTTCCACAAGAACAATTGACCTTCTTTTAATAAATCATACTCGTGTTCACTTAAATAAGACCTATCAACTAAATCTGACAAAAGATTAACATCAAAATACCATTTAGCTACCCAAGCAACTGTTTGAATATCTCTTAACCCACCAGGGCTTTCTTTTAAATTGGGCTCAAGGTTATAAGCTGTATTTGAATAATTAAGATGACGATTGTATTGTTCTTTTTGCTTCTCAACTAAAAACGACTGGGATGACCAATTGCTTGCCTTAATCATGGATTTCATCTTTGAGAATAAAGCCTTTTTACCAATCAATAACCGAGATTCTAATAGATTTGTCACCACGCTTAAGTCATCAACTTCTACTTCGCAATCTCTAATATCTCGTGTTGCATGTCCTACTTCTAAGCCTACATCCCACAAGAAAGTTAAAAATTTAGAAACACCCTCTTGATGTTGTTCGTGCGTACCATCTGGAATTAGAATCAATAAATCAATATCAGAATACAGATGTAGCTCACCTCGGCCAAAACCACCCACAGCTACCAAGCATAACCCGCTATCAACCTCAAACGCTTGCCAGATATCCTGCAATAAAGCATCAACGCCATCACTACGTGCCAATACTAATGACTCTACTGAATCAGGGTTTTTTATGAAATTAGCTTCAACTGAAGCTTGCAACGCTTGGTATCGAGTTTTAAAATCATCTAAATTCATGGCTAGATGATAACTGATTAATTGTCTATCTGAGCAATATAATCAAGCGCCATTTGTAAACGCGCAAGCGTCCGGTCTTTACCGACAAGCTCAGCCACGATATCAATGCTACCTGCATTTCCTGTGCCACTAAGTGCCAATCTAAAAGGCTGACCAACCTTACCAAAACCTACGCTTTGCTCATCACAAACAGTTTTTACAACATCATGAATTGCAGCACTTGACCAATCTTCTAGCTTTGAATAATGATCAATCAAAGCTTTTATGATTGGCTCAGCTGCAGGTTTGAATTGCTTTTTAGCGGATTTTTCATCAAACTGATCAAAATCTTGATAAAACATTTTCATACTCTGCGCCATCTCAACCAAAGTTTTAGAGCGCTCTCGTAGCGCGTCAATCACATTAGTAATATCAGGGCCATTACTAATGTCAATTGACTGGTCGTTCAAATGCCAATCTAACTGATCAACAAGGTGATCAATATCAGCAGACTTAATATATTCTTGATTTAACCAAATAAGCTTATCTTGATTAAAACTACCTGGCGCCTTATTAACGTCTTTTAAATCAAACAAGTCAATCATCTCATCAATAGAGAACACTTCTTGATCGCCGTGTGACCAACCTAAACGCACCAAGTAGTTAAGTAACGCTTCTGGCAGGAAACCTGCATCTCGGTAAGCCATTACACTTACCGCGCCATGGCGTTTTGAAAGTCTTGCACCGTCACCGCCCAAAATCATGGGCAGGTGTGCAAAATCAGGCAGCCCCCAACCAAGTGCTTCGTATAAGTTGATTTGTCTAGGTGTGTTGTTGATATGATCATCGCCACGGATCACACAGTTGACATCCATATCATGATCATCCACCACCACAGTCAAATTGTAAGTCGGTGTACCGTCACTACGCGCAATAATCAAATCATCTAGCTCTTTGTTGTGAACACTGATTTCACCCTTAACCAAATCTGAAAATATTACATTTCCCTCGCTCGGGTTACGAAAACGCACCACACCAGCAGTTAAGTTTTTATGCTGACAGTGACCATCATATTTAGCTTTTTCACCCTTCTCCATCAACTCATCACGTAATACTTGTAAGCGCTCTTGAGAACACTCACAATAGTAAGCCTTGTCTTCTTCTAAAAGTTGTTGAACCACGGTTTTATATCGATCAAACCGATCGGTTTGATAATAAGGGCCCTCGTCATGATCTAGACCTAGCCACTTCATACCGTCTAAAATCGCATCAACTGACGCCTGAGTGGACCGCTCTCGGTCAGTGTCTTCAATACGCAAGATAAACTGACCTTGTTCTTTTTTAGCCCACAACCAAGCAAATAGCGCCGTTCTAGCGCCACCAATATGTAAATAACCTGTTGGAGAAGGTGCGAATCTTGATTTCATTATCTTACGAAACCTTTTCAGCTTTAGCGTACCAAGCTTGTGCTTTTTCAGTATCTTTTGGCACTTCTTTGCCATCTTCAAACAACATGCCTAGCGCATACATCGCACCTGGCAAACCAAAATCAGCTGCTTTTTCAAACCACTCAATAGCCTTATTAATGTCTTTCTCTGCGCCTTCGCCAGACATATAAGCCACACCAATCATATGGTGTGCAAAGGCATGACCTTGCTCAGCTGCTTGAATAAAATTTTCAAGTCCTAAGGGTTGGTTTTCAACCATACCCAAGCCATTCATTTGCATCATGCCTAAGCGCCATAATGATTCAGCATCACCTTGGGCGGCTAGTGGTGCTAGCAACTGGTAAGCCATTGAAAAGTTTTTTGAATCAAAAGCAGCTATACCACTATGTAAGTCTGCTGAGAAAGCATCAGTTTCGTTAGAATTAGACATTGTTGTTTATATTTAAAAATAGAATAATTTTACACGGTTATAATGTGTTTTTAAACCTTCAAACAACCTCAATACTATCATGGAATTTAACCAGCAAGAATCCGAACAAAATTCTATTGTTTCTGTTGAAAATTCCCAAATTAAATTAGCACACACCACATTAAGCACACCTTGTTTTATCTCGCCCAGTTACACTTCAGAAACTGAAATAACCAGTCTGGACCAACTAGATAAAGCCTCACTTTTTCCACTCAGCTCGCAAGACGACATTGATTTACTGATCATTGGCACAGGCGATACAACTAAGTTCCTATACCCAAAGCAACAAGTCGCTATTCAACAAATGGGTATCGGAGTAGAAAGCATGAACAATGAATCTGCTTGTCGTAGTTTTAACTTACTGTTGTCTGATGTTC
This sequence comes from Gammaproteobacteria bacterium, assembly GCA_029243595.1. Lineage (GTDB taxonomy): Bacteria > Pseudomonadota > Gammaproteobacteria > PS1 > Pseudothioglobaceae > Thioglobus_C. The sequence goes on from JAQWRQ010000017.1 coordinate 16,065, forward strand.
GACGCGTCGGCTTACTGCTTTTATGACGCGGATACTGCTGGGTAAAGTTCGCCATTTTTGGCATTATTTCAAAATGGATACACCATTATTTTTACTGCTGATAGTGATAAGCTCACTTGGCTTAATGGTGCTTCACAGCGCTTCCGCTGGCTCGACCACCTTACTTTACAAACAGGCTACACACTTTGCACTCGCTTTTGGTGTCATGCTAATCATTGCACAAATACCGCCTTACCTTTTCCGACGTTATTCTCCTTACTTAATGTTATTCGGTATTTTTTTACTACTCTTGGTGCTACTATTTGGCTCTACAAGCGGTGGCGCCCAACGTTGGCTCGATTTAGGTTTTGTGCGTTTTCAGCCTTCAGAATTAATGAAAGTCATTGTGCCCATTGCCATTGCCTCTATCCTTAGTGAGAAAACCCTACCACCCAAACCACTGCCTATATTAATCTCTATTGTTTCTATTGTTGTTATTGTTTTATTGATCGCCAAACAACCCGACTTAGGTACTTCACTACTGATTGGCGCTAGCGGTATTTACGTGTTGTTTTTCTCAGGCATACGCATCCAACTAATCAAATACAATAATTGGCTTAATTTTGGCTTAATAGGTGCATTAATCAGTGGCGGTGGTTATATTGCTTGGAATTATCTACTCATGGCCTATCAAAAAAAACGCATTCTCACTCTAATTGACCCAAGCTCTGACCCACTTGGTTCAGGTTATCACATCTTACAATCAAAAATTGCCATTGGTTCTGGCGGCTTGTTTGGTAAAGGCATTGAACAAGGTTCTCAATCACAGCTCAATTTCTTACCTGAACATACGACTGACTTCATCTTTGCAGTCATTGCCGAAGAATTAGGTTTTATAGGTGTGCTATTGCTTTTCACTATTTACGGTCTTATTATTTACCGGTGCCTTATTATCTCTTTTAAGTCTGAAGATACTTTTTCTAAATTATTAGGCGCCAGCCTGACGTTAATTTTCTTTACTTATATTTTTGTTAATATTGGTATGGTGTCCGGCCTACTACCTGTGGTTGGCGTACCTTTACCACTCATCAGTTATGGTGGCTCCTCACTCATTACACTCATGGCCAGCTTTGGCATTATCATGTCTATTAGAAAACACAAAACACCAAGCTATCTTGCCAAATTGTAACAACATGCTTAGATTGTTAGCGCTAACACTGCTATTACTATCCTCGTTGGTATCAGCTAAAACACTGCCTGCCACACATTTTAAATCGACCCAAAACTTTATTAATAATATGGTGAAAACTCATCATTTTAATAAAGATGAATTGTTATTAATTTTTTCCAAGGTTGAACTAACCGTCGTTGACAAAACTAAGAAAAAAACCAAGCAAACCAAAAAGCCTAGAAAAAAACCAATGGCTTGGGATAAATACAAAGGTTTGTTTCTTACTCAAGACCGTATTCAAAACGGGGTGAAGTTTTGGCAAGAAAATTTATCAACTATAAATCGTGCACAAAAGAAATACAATGTGCCAGCAGAAATAATAGTCGCTATCTTAGGTGTAGAAACCAGTTATGGACGTAAAAAAGGCACACACCCCACATTAGAAACTTTAACAAAGCGAGCCTTTGGTAATTATCGACGACGTAATTTCTACAAAAAAGAGCTAGAATCCTTCTTGCTCATGTCGCGTGAAAACGCCATACCTCCACTCTCTATTAAAGGCTCGTACGCAGGTGCGATGGGTTACCCACAGTTTATTGCTAGCTCGTACCGTCACTACGCTGTTGATTTTAACCAAGATGGTAAGATTGATTTATTCTCAAACCCGATTGATGCTATCGGATCCATTGCCAATTATTTTGACAAACATCAGTGGCACGACTTTGGTGAAATTGCACGCCCTATCTCACTATCAAGTGCGCATTTAAAATACGCAAAACGCTCTACCAACAAACCTAAAAAAGACGCCAAATACTGGCGCAATAAGGGCTTAGATATTGATTCAGATATCCTTAATAAAACCAAGCTCGCTTTTATTCGATTGCCACAACAAAAAATTGACGAAACCTGGCTCACTTTTTGGAATTTTTACATATTAACCCGTTATAATCACGATAACAGATATGCCATGGTCGCCTACCAATTGTCAAATAAAATAAAGCAACAATTCAATTCAAATAATCACTAAAAAATATGAAATATCAATTACTTATGAAAAAAATATCCACCTTGTTTATTGTTGCAATTAGCATCGCCTCACTTAACCTTCAAGCGGCTATTTTTATCACGCCAAAAAAGCCTTCTATCAGTGCGGCTTCATACGTTGTACTTGACTATAACTCCGGTGCTGTTATTGCCTCAAATGAGCCTCATGAAAAACGCGCACCAGCCAGCTTAACTAAATTAATGACAGCCTACGTAGTCTTCCAGCTGATTAAAGATGGTAGAGCCAGCTTAGATGACGATGTAAAAATCAGTAAAAAAGCCTGGGAAACCATGGGTTCAAAAAGCTTTGTCGAAGTAGGTACAACCATCAAGCTCGAAATACTGCTTAAAGGTATGATCATCCAATCAGGTAACGATGCTGCAGTTGCCCTAGCCGAGCATATCGCTGGCACCGAAGGCACATTTACCGCTTATATGAATGAATATGCACTTGAGCTAGGTATGGTTAACACTCGCTTTGAAAACGCCTCAGGCTTAGACATGAACGACCAACATACAACAGCCTCTGATATGGCAAAACTGGCTGCTGCCACGATTAGAGATTTCCCTGAATTCTACCCTTGGTACAGTGAAAAAGAATTCACTCACCACGATATCAAACAACCTAATCGTAACAAGCTACTATGGAGCGACAATACAGTCGATGGACTTAAAACTGGCTACACTAAAAAAGCAGGCTATAACTTAGTTGCCAGTGCCAATCGCATGAATATGCGCCTAATCTCTGTTGTTTTAGGTTCGAGTGGCACTGAAGCAAGAACTTCACAAACTCAAAAAATCCTAGATTATGGATTCCGTTTTTTCGAAACCAAAGTTATTGACAGTATTAGCAAAAAAATACCTATCTCTGGTTCTACTAAAGATGAAATAAAGGTTGGCCTAAAAAACACTAAAAACGTCACCTTACCACGTGGACAATACAAATTATCCAAACAAGTGATTGAGTTAAACGCTGATTTATCTGGGCCTCTGAGCAAGGGTGATAGCGTTGGCCATTTAGTGGTTAAATTTGAAGGCAAAAACCTACTTAAATTACCACTTGTCGCACTTGAAGATGCACCTGAATCTGGCTTCTTCAGCAGAATTTGGAGTTGGTTAATGTCGTTACTAGGACTTTAATGGTCTATCTTAATGGCGATTTTATCGCCAAAGACAAAGCCTCTATTTCCGTTATGGATAGAGGCTTTTTGTTTGGCGACGGGGTTTATGAGGTCATCCCCGTTTATCAAGGAAAAATATTTCGACTAACTGAGCATTTAAATCGTCTACAAAAAAGCCTAGACTCAATACAAATCACCAATCCTTATTCATTTGATCAATGGCTTAATATTCTAAACAAGTTGGTTAGCAATGCATCTGCATCTGATCAATCACTTTATTTACAAATTACACGTGGTGCTGATACGCAGCGCAAACACAGTTTTGCTGCACTCACGCCAACTGTTTATGTTGAATCTAACCCGCTTATTCCTAAAACCAAGGCAGAATTAACACAAGGTTTTAGCGCTATGACCCAGGCAGATATTCGCTGGAGTCGATGTGATATTAAGGCCACTTCATTGTTGTCAAACATCCTTTATGCACAACAAGCCAAACAACACCAAGTTGAAGAAGTTATCTTATCTCGTGATGGGCAAATAACAGAAGGTGCAACCTCCAATGTTTTCATCATTAAAGATCACACTATTTACACCCACCCTACTGGCGAGCATATTCTTGCGGGCATTACTCGAGACCTAGTATTAGAAAGTGCTAGTGCTTGTAGCATGCAGGTGAACGAGGTGCCATTCTCAGTAGACAAATTAAAGAATGCCGACGAAGTGTGGATTTCCAGCTCTACTCGTGAAGTAATGCCAATTACAACTGTGGATGATCAACCAATTAATCACGGGGAAGTTGGAGAAAAATGGCTGTGTGTTTATGAGCATTACCAGCAACTCAAAAATGACTGATACTCGTCTTGATCTACTCACTGATTGGCTAGAGACTTTCTTTGGTGATGAAAATTTTGTCATCAGCATCGCCAGTGATGACGCCAGCTTTCGTCGTTATTTTCGTATAGAACGCAGTAATACTACCTTTATCGCTATGGATGCGCCACCCTCAAAGGAAAACTGCGAACCCTTTATTCGCATTGCCAAGCACTTAACCTTAGGCAATGTTCACGCACCAAAGATCATTGAAACCAATTTAGAGCAGGGTTTTTTACTGTTAGAGGATTTGGGCAATCAAACCTTTTTAAACACTCAACAAAAAAACTTTGAGTTGCAACACTACAAAAGTGCTATTGATGTTCTGATCGATATCCAATCGCTGAAAACCGATTCATCCAACATTCCTAACTATGACGCCGCATTATTAACAACAGAAATGCAGCTATTGGTTGACTGGTACTTACCAACACTTAGCAGCGAACAACACATACAATTACAAGCTATTTTTGATTTATTGAGCAATAACGCACTGAGCACCAATCAGGTATTTGTACACCGTGATTATCACTCTCGCAACCTAATGATGCTTGCAAACAACGAGCTTGGCATCATCGACTTTCAAGATGCAGTAATCGGCTCAAATACCTACGATTTAGTCTCACTACTTAAGGACGCCTACTTTGAGCTTGATTCGGCTGATTTACACACTTTACTGCATTACTATCACGATCAAGCTAATATTCAAATACCCTTTCCAGATTTTGAAAAACAATTCGATCTCATGGGCTTGCAGCGTCATCTTAAAGTATTGGGTATTTTTAAGCGTTTATCCATTCGTGATGGCAAACACCAATACTTAGCAGATATCCCTTTGGTGGCTAAATACGCGCTTACTGTTGCTAACAAATACCCAGAGCTAAAAGCGCTCAGCAGTATTCTTGAGTCAGCCAATCAGCAAACCTATGCAATGATATTAGCAGCAGGTCGTGGACAGCGCATGATGCCACTCACAGCAAACACGCCAAAACCCCTAATCAAAGTCAAAGATACCACACTTATCGAGCACTCAATTAACCAACTCAAAAAAGCCAATATTAATAATATTGTTATCAATATCTCTTATTTAGGCAAAAAAGTGAGCAACTACTTAGGCGATGGATCTAACTTTGGTGTTCACATTACTTATAGTGACGAATCAAGTGGCGCATTAGAAACCGCAGGTGGCATTATCAAAGCTCTACCAATCTTAGGTAACAAACCTTTTATTGTGATTAATTCTGACGTTCTTTGTGACTTTGATCTATCCAAACTCACTCTACCGGTTGGGTCACTCGCACACTTGGTATTAATTAACAATCCAGCTCACAATCCAAATGGTGATTTTTCATTGGTGAATAATCACCAAATCACCAATATTCATGGGCAGTCTTACACATTCTCAGGCGTTGGCATTTACCACCCAGACTTATTCAAATCGCATTTAGATGTTAATCAAAAGCTACCGCTCTACCCTTTACTTAAAGAAGCCATTGCCAATGGCCAACTGAGTGGTGAGCACTATGACGGCTATTGGCAAGATGTCGGCACACCCGAGCGTCTAGAATTAGCCAATAATTCTTAAATAGAAAGCAGATATAAATGTAAAATGATTTTTGGTAGTGCTTAGGGTACGCCTACAATGAATGGTTACAAACCCCGCCAGGCCCGGAAGGGAGCAACGGTAGTAGTTTTTTCATGTGTTGGCTGTTATTCTGGGTGCTACCACTTTATTCAAAATATTGAGTCAATTTAATGAGTGAACATTATCAAGTTTTAGCGCGTAAATACCGCCCTCACACTTTTAGTGAGATGGTAGGCCAAACGCACACGGTTAAAACCTTGATTAATGCACTCGATGCTAATAACTTACATCATGGCTTTTTGTTTACCGGTACGCGTGGTGTTGGTAAAACCACCATTGCCCGTATCTTTGCCAAATCAATCAATTGTGAAACTGGTGTAAGCTCTATACCTTGTGGCAAGTGCCCTACTTGTGTTGAGATTGATAAAGGCCAATCAGTTGATTTGATCGAGCTAGATGCCGCCTCACACACAGGTGTTGATAACATGCGCGATATTTTAGAAAACGCGCAATACATGCCGACTAAAAATCGCTACAAGATCTACCTAATTGACGAAGTACATATGCTCTCTAAAAGTAGTTTTAATGCACTATTAAAAACCTTAGAAGAGCCGCCAGAGCATATTAAATTTTTGCTGGCAACCACTGATCCACAAAAACTACCGGTTACTGTTCTTTCGCGCTGTTTGCAATTTACCTTGCAAAAACTCACGCATGAAGAAATCCTAGGTCAGTTGAAGTTTGTCATGGATGCTGAAAGCTTGAAATATGAAGAGGTTGCCCTTAGTAAAATTGCCGATTTTGGTAATGGATCTATGCGTGATGCTCTGAGCTTATTAGACCAGTCTATCTCTTACGGTAATGGCACCGTCATGGCTAAAGACATCAAGGCCATGCTTGGCCTGGTGCATCATGATGATATCCTTACTCTTGCAACCCACTTGCTTAATCAAGATGCCGAAGCAGTGATTAACTTTGTTAAGGATTTATCTCACAAGGGTGAAGACTTAACTCACGCACTCAAAGACTTAACCAGTCTTTTTCATCAAATATCGATTGCACAAATTATTGACAATACGCAAATTTCTGATGAAATTAAAGCTTTGGCCACGCAAATCTCTAATCAAGATTTACAATTGTTTTATCACATGGCGATTAACGGTTCTAAAGACATGCCACTCGCCCCAAGCGAGCAAATTGGGTTTGAGATGACATTACTTAGAATGCTAGCGTTTCACTCTAATGCTGATATTGCTGAAAAAAAAACACCTAAATTAGCCTCCAAGCCTAAAACTAAAGCAACACCCAAAGCCAAACCACAAGCAGAATCCAAGCCAAAAGTCGTTAAAAAGGCAGAGCAAGACACCCCTAAACCCACTTTAAAGATTGGATCCCAACAAGAGTGGGAAGACCTTACCAAGTCACTCAAGTTCAATACAGCATCTCGTATGCTACTAAAAAACACCTTGTTTGATAATATTGATAATCAAACTCTAACACTTAATTTGGATGATCAATTTAGCAGCTTGCTTACTGATAATATTCAACGTGCAATCCAAAGTGTGTTGCAAGCGAATTTTGGCGAAATTGAACTTAAAATTAACTTAAACAAGTTGACGGTACAAACACTAGCACAAAAAGAAACACAGGTTAATAATGAAAAAATGGCCGCCATGCAAAAAACCTTTATGAAAGATGAAGGTGTGCAAAAATTACAAAAAACCTTTAACGCAAAGGTCGATATCAATAGTATTAAGGAGATAGAAAATGTTTAAAGGTGGAATGGCTAGCATGATGCAAAAAGCTCAGAAAATGCAAGAAGACATGCAAAAAGTCCAAGAAGAAATCAAAAGCCTAACAGCGACTGGTAAAGCCGCTGGTGGTGCAGTACAAGTAACCATTAATGGTGAACACCAAGCCACCAATATTCAAATCGATGAAGGTGTAATGGATGACAAAGACATGCTAGAAGACCTAGTATTAACAGCTATCAATGACGCTAATCAACAAATCGCCAATGTATCGGCTGAAAAAATGAAAGGTGCGACAGGTGGTATGAAATTACCTGGTGGCATGAACTTACCGTTTTAATAGTTAATGATTGAAAAACTCAACAAAGCTTTTTGCGCACTACCAGGTGTTGGTAGTAAAACTGCTCAACGCTTTGTTTATCATCTATTAGAGCGTAATCGTGATGGTGGATTCGAGCTCGCTAAAGCTTTGGTTGATGCCATGGAGCATGTTAAACATTGCTCATCATGTCGTACACTCAGTGAAAAAACTATTTGCAATATTTGCGCCAATGATGTACGTGATAGCGCACAACTGTGCGTTGTAGAAACCCCAACCGATATTCATGCGATTGAACAAAGCGGGGTTTACAAAGGCAAGTATTTTGTCTTAAGTGGCTACCTATCTCCAATTGATGGCATTGGTGCTGCCGAGCTTGGGCTGGACGAACTCGAGCAAAAGCTTCGAGATCAAAAGGTTGAAGAAGTTATTCTAGCGACGAACGCAACAGTAGAAGGAGAAGTAACTGCGCACTACATTAGCAATATGGCAAAACAATTTGACATTCAAATCACCCGTATTGCTCATGGTATTCCTATTGGTGGCGAACTTGAATATGCCGATATTAACACCATTGCTCATGCTCTGTCCGGTCGTAAGAACTACGATTAGAATTTCTTAGATAGTAACTCTATCTCATATCCATCAGGGTCTTTTAAAAACCCGACAATTGTAGTTCCAGCACTCATTGGCCCTGCTTCGCGTATGACTTGTGCACCTTTTGATTTCGCCATCTCAACGGCTTTGTACACATCTTCGACATTAATGGCAATATGACCAAAACCTGTGCCCACTTCATAACCCTTCTTCCCCCAATTGTAAGTAAGCTCAAGCGCCGGGTTTTCTGATTCTGGGCCATAGCCCAAAAATGCTAAGGTAAATTCCCCTTTGGGGTATTCTTTTTGACGCAACAAGCTCATCCCTAAAACTTCAGTGTAGAACGCAATGGATTTATCTAAATCCCCGACTCGTAGCATTGTATGCAAAATTCTCATTGTAACTCGTTATAATCCAAATACTCATCATTATAAACACCAAACGAATGACAGACACACTTAGCCATTGGGATAAGGTTTACCAAAGTAAGGACCATACTCAAGTCAGCTGGCATCAGAATCACGCCACTCTATCGTTCGACTGGATATTAGCAAATACAAACAAAGATTCTAATATTATTGATGTCGGTTCTGGTGTGTCGATACTGGCTGATAATTTGCTTGATGAAGGCTACACTCATTTATCATTATTAGAGTTATCCCCCACCGCTATTCAAGCCACTAAAGAACGTCTAAAAAGTTACTCTGATAGAGTTAATTTCTATAATGAAAATATCTTAGATTTTCAATCTAATACTCAGTTCGACTTATGGCATGATCGCGCAGTTTTTCATTTTTTAACCGATGAAAAAGATCAGCAAACTTACCTTAATAAGCTCAATCAATATCTCAAACCTCAAGGCTATTTTTTACTAGCAACCTTTGCGCCAACAGGCCCTAAACAATGTTCAGAGTTAGATATTGTGCAATACGATAAGGATAAAATAGTACAGTTACTAGGGGGTGGCTTTACACTGATTAAAACCACGCCTGAAACCCACCCCCACCCTAATGGCAGTACGCAAGATTTCAATTATTTTTTATTTCAAAAGCTTTAAAAATTTGGTAAATTTTCAAAACGACACTAAAAAGCAACTTTATCAGCACGTAACGTTTGCCTTTCACCATACTCATCAATAAAAACCAAAAACTCTTCGCCTAATTTAGTCGCGATATCTTTAGGTTGTATGGTTTTAAGCTTTCCATCAATAGTGACTTCGATTGATTGATTACGCATAATCGCTAACTCATAAATACTGTGTGCCTCGCAAGAGATTCTTTGATAATCACTCATTGTGATTTAATCAATGATAATTTATCATCTCGACTCATGGTTTTAATTTCGTATTCCCTCTTAGAGGCGCCACTTCTGTCTTTGGATTTTTCTTGATACACCAACTCACAAGGGCCATTAGCTCGTGTGTATTTTGCACCACCTTTAATCTCACCATTGTGCTGGCGAATACGCCGATCTAAGTGATTGGTAATGCCGCAATACAAGTTGTCATCTCGGCAACGTAACAAATATACTACCCAGTGCCCTGCTTTGGTCATTCGTTTTGATGTTTAATTTAGTTATAAACATTCTATCTTAAAACTGTTATAAACTAAGTGCATGTTAAAGTTATTCATTTACCTATCTTTTCTAATTGCACAAAGCGCTTACGCCTCTGATATCGACCAAAGAGTCTTAATTGATGGGGAGGTTTTATATACAGAAGAATGTCAAAAATGCCATGACAATAGTCTAGTGCCAATTAGTGATGGAACCTCGATGCAATCATTAGATGACATTAGATGGCAAATATCTACTTGCGTTACTGCACTGGGTATTTTTTGGATGCCAAACGATGAAGAAGATGTAGCACAGTACTTAAACCATGATTTCTTTCACTTTAAAACAACACCAAAACCCGATAGCTAAGGCATTTCATTTCGAGACTTGCTGGATAATTTTATTGGTATAATTGCACAGTTTTATCCATCTTTATACGTTAATGGAAAAGACTTACAACCCTGAACAAATTGAAGCGAAATACCGCTCACTTTGGGAAGATAAAAATCTATTTTCTTCCGATTCAAATTCCACTAGCGAAAACGCCTATTGCATTATGCTACCGCCACCTAATGTGACGGGTAGTTTACATATGGGTCATGCTTTTCAGCATACGATTATGGATGTACTCACCCGCTACCATCGTGGCAAGGGTGAGCAAACACTTTGGCAACCGGGTACAGACCACGCAGGTATTGCTACACAAATGGTGGTTGAACGCCAACTCGCCGCACAAGACATTACTCGACACGATGTTGGGCGAGAGAAATTCATTGATAAAATTTGGGATTGGAAAGAGCAATCAGGTGGTACGATTACCTCACAAATGCGTCGATTAGGCACTTCGGTTGACTGGGAAAGAGAACGCTTCACCATGGATGATGGTCTGTCAGATGCCGTTCATAAGGTCTTTATTCAGCTTTACAACGAAGGCTTAATCTATCGTGGAAAGCGATTGGTTAACTGGGATCCCGTACTACACACTGCGGTATCAGACCTTGAAGTGATTAGCACGGAAGAACAAGGCTCTTTGTGGCATATGCGCTACCCTATTACCGGTACTGATGAAGTGATGGTGGTTGCCACTACTCGCCCTGAAACCATGCTGGGTGATAGCGCTGTAGCAGTCCATCCAGATGATGAGCGCTATACACACCTGATTGGTCAAACCATTGATCTGCCACTCACTGATCGAAAAATAGCCATTATTGCTGATGATTATGTTGACATGGAGTTTGGTACTGGTTGTGTAAAGATCACCCCTGCTCATGACTTTAATGACTATGAAATGGGCCAGCGTCATGATTTGGATATTATTAACATCTTAACCGATGATGCCAAAATTAACGACACGGTTACAAGTGCTTACACTGGTATGGACCGATTTGATGCTCGTAAACAAATGGTTAAAGATTTGGATGAACAAGGCCTGTTGGAAAAAATCGAACCACACACTTTAATGGTGCCACGTGGTGATAGAACTCACTCAGTGATTGAACCTTATATGACTGACCAATGGTTTGTTAAAGTTGCGCCGTTAGCCAAGCCTGCAATTGATGCCGTTAAAAATGGCGATATTCGCTTTATCCCTGAAAACTGGAACAAAACTTATTACAACTGGATGGACAACATCCAAGACTGGTGTATTTCTCGCCAAATTTGGTGGGGGCATCGTATCCCTGCTTGGTATGACAATGATGGCAACATCTTTGTCGCAGACTCACTAGAAGATGCACAAGCGCAAGCTGGAGAAGGTGTGACGCTCAGACAAGATGATGATGTGCTTGACACTTGGTTTTCATCTGCCTTATGGCCGTTTTCAACCTTGGGTTGGCCAGAGCAAACCCCACAACTCTCACGCTTTTACCCAACCAATGTCTTGGTGACTGGTTTTGATATCATCTTCTTCTGGGTGGCTCGCATGATTATGTTCGGGCTGAAATTTGCTGGCGATGTACCGTTTAAAGATATTTATATTACTGGCCTGATTAAAGATGGACAAGGGCAAAAAATGTCTAAATCTAAGGGCAACGTCTTAGATCCAATTGATCTTATTGATGGCATTAGCTTGGACGACTTGTTAGTTAAAAGAACCCAAGGCATGATGCAGCCAAAAATGGCTGCAAAGATTAAAAAACAAACCCAAGGTGAATTTCCAGATGGAATCCCTTCATTTGGTACTGACGCCTTAAGATTTACCTTTGCAGCACTTGCTTCGTTTGGTCGTGACATTAAGTTTGACCTTAAGCGTGTTGAGGGTTATCGTAATTTTTGTAATAAGTTATGGAACGCTTCTCGCTTTGTATTAATGAAGCTTGAAGGAGATAGTATTGATGCTAAAGCCACTTTATCGACTTCAGATGAGTGGATTTTATCGCGCTTACAAGCTACCAAAGCAAATGTTGAAAAACACTTGGAAGATTACCGTCTTGATCTGATGAGTCAAGAACTGTACGAATTTGTATGGCATGACTATTGTGATTGGTATTTAGAATTGTCCAAGCCTCTGCTTGCCGACGATGCTACTAAAGCCGGCACACAAGCCACCCTACTTAAAGTTTTAAATGAGATCTTGACACTGCTACATCCGATTATTCCATTTATCACTGAAGAGATTTATGAACAATGTTGCACACTTACAGGCAAGGATAGTGAAAGCTTGATGACTCAAGCTTACCCTAAGGTTGAACAAAACTTAATCTCTCCCCAGGCTGAAGAAGAAGTGAAATGGCTACAAACCTTTATTTTAGGTATTCGTCAAATTCGCGGTGAGATGAATATCCCACCTTCTAAGCCACTGCCTTGCTTTGTGCAAAACACCAATGATAGTGATCAACGTTGTTTAAACACTCACTCACAGGTGTTAAACAGCTTAGCCAAATTAGAAAGTATTGACCAGCTCAATATCAACGACGAAGCGCCAGAATCAGCCACTGCACTAGTAGGTGAGATGAAAGTGCTCATCCCATTAGCCGGACTGATTGACAAAGATCAAGAAGCGGCTCGCCTTAATAAAGAGATTGAAAAATTAAATAAGCAAAGAGTGCAATTTGCAGGTAAGCTTAATAACGAAAAGTTTGTCAGTGGTGCACCTGAAGCTGTCGTTAATAAAGAAAAAGAAAAGCTGGCTTCGGTTGAAAATGCCATCGCTGATTTATCTACACAACTGGAGAAAATAGCCAAACTATGAAATTAAGTAAAGCTTTATTTATTTCACTACTATTAACTCATTCATTGGCGAATGCGCAGTCGTATGTGTATGTCACAGATGTGGTCGATATTCCAATGCGCTCGAGCAACAAGATTGAACGAGATCCGCCAAACCTACTAAAAATGCTACCCTCTGGTACCAAATTAGAAATACTCTCTACTGAAAATGGCTGGACCAAAGTTAAATATGAAAAGACTATTGGCTGGATGATTTCTCGCTATTTAACTTCTAAAATGCCTGCACAAGCACAGCTTGAAAAACTAAGGCAAACCTATAACGCTAACAAGCTATTAATCACCAAACAAAGCAAACGTAACGCCGAGCTTGAAGCGCAAGTTCAAACACTGAAAAATAAAAACACATTGCTTTCTGTAAAAACCAGTAAATCAAAAGCTGAAAAAGAACATATTGAGCAAGTTTACAAAGACGCACTCAAACTCGAACACGGTAACGAAAAACTCAAAACTCAAGCACTGCAACTAAAAGCTGAAATTCAATTATTGCAAAACAACAATACTGCCGGTCAAGAGTCCAGCTCTAGAAACTGGTTTATTGCTGGCGCACTTGTTTTATTTTTTGGATTTATCATGGGTTTTATCTTCCCAAAACGCTCAAATCAAAGGAGATTTTAAAATGAACTTACTCAAAACTGCACTAACATTTGACGATGTACTATTGGTACCGGCACACTCGACCACCATGCCAAAAGAGGTTAGCTTAAAAACCCAGCTAACTAAAAACATCACGCTCAACACGCCAATCCTATCAGCAGCAATGGACACAGTAACAGAGGCAAAATTAGCCATTACCATGGCCCAAGAAGGTGGCATTGGTATTATTCATAAAAACATGTCAACCAAAGAGCAGGCAAAAGAGGTTCGCAAGGTTAAGCGTTATGAATCAGGCATTATTCGTGAGCCAATTACCATCGGCCCGAAGGCAACGGTTGCTGATGTGTTTGATATGCAACAAAAATTTAAAATATCTGCTCTGCCCGTGGTTAAAGGTAACACTATTATCGGCATGATTACTGGCCGTGATGTAAGGTTCGAAACCCAACTAAGTGAGTTAGTTGAAAACCTAATGACACCACAAGACAAATTAATTACCGTTGTTGAAGGTACTGACATCAGCGAAGTTAGAGCGTTACTTCACCAGCACCGTATTGAGCGTGTCGTTATTACTAATGACAAGTTTGACCTGCAAGGCATGATCACCGTTCGTGATATTCAAAAATCAAGTGATTTTCCAAATGCTTGTAAAGACGATGCCGAACAACTACGTGTTGGCGCAGCAGTTGGTGTAGCAGATGGCACAGGTGAGCGTATCGACGCTCTAGTTGAAGCAGGTGTTGATGTGATTGTCATTGACACGGCACACGGCCATTCACAAGGTGTACTAGATCGCGTTAAGAAGACTAAATCCAAGCATCCAAATTTAAACATTATTGCAGGCAACATCGCTACTGGCGCTGCAGCGCTTGACTTGGTTAAAGCAGGTGCAGACTGTGTGAAAGTAGGTATTGGTCCAGGCAGTATTTGCACCACGCGTATTGTTGCTGGTGTCGGTGTACCACAAATTACCGCTATTTCAGATGTAGCAGAAGCACTAAAAGGCACTGGCGTACCGATCATTGCTGATGGTGGTATTCGTTATTCTGGTGATATTTCTAAAGCTTTCGCTGCAGGTGCATATTGCGTGATGCTTGGCTCAATGCTAGCAGGTACAGAAGAGTCTCCAGGTGAAGTTGAGCTTTATCAAGGTCGTGCTTATAAATCTTACCGAGGTATGGGTTCAATTGGTGCGATGAATCAAGCACACGGCTCATCTGATCGCTACTTCCAATCAGACTCTAAAGCTGATAAATTAGTACCTGAAGGTATTGAAGGTCGCGTACCATTCAAAGGCTCTATCCGCCCTATCATTCATCAAATGGTTGGTGGTGTTAGATCATCAATGGGTTACACCGGCTGTGAGACATTAGATAAGATGCGTACTGATGCAAGCTTCGTACAAGTGACTTCAGCAGGTATGGTTGAGTCGCACGTGCATGATGTAAGCATCACCAAAGAAGCACCAAACTATCACCAATAATAAGTAAATTTCACATAAAGAAGCTTCTAACATGCAGCTAATCGATCGATACCAAAATCCTGGCTATGAGGCAGTTGCCGATGGTGTCATGGATTTCTTTGAACGACGCCAAGATCTACAGCGTCCAGGTGTGGCTTTTGGTCCCGGCGGTAGTAATGCAGAGCCAGCTAAGGTTTCAACAGACATTAGTATCGTGGCACTTAATCGCTCTGACCCTGAGAAATTTGCACTTGCCGATCTGATCATGCGGGGTGTATCAGCAGGACTAGAACGTTACTTGCAGGATCGACCACTATTTCGCCAGGTTTGCCCAGACCAAGAGTTATTTGTAATGCCTATATTTAACCTACAACGTTACGCTCCTGGCGAAGGTTTTCACCAATGGCACTGCGATTGGACGATTAGCGATGAGGCCACCGAGCCAGGTAATCGTGTATTAGCTTGGATCCTCTACTGTGACTCTGTAGAGGAGGCTGGTACAGAGTTTCACTGGCAGAATCATCATGAAACTGCAGAGCGAGGAAAATTAGTGATCTTTCCCGCCGCCCCTTCTCACATCCATCGTGGCCGGGTAAATGATAAACTTAGCAAAACGATCGCCACTGGCTGGATTAATGCTGGCTCGCGCGAGGGCTTCTTAAAACGTCTTGCTCGTTAGAGATAAAGGTATAAATTCACATACCATCTCAAGACTTAATACGCTAAAACAACATATCTAAATAGATACTCCTAGTTTCTTTACTCATTTTGTTGTTGGTAACAAAATTAACATGTATTTCCAAATCACCATTTTCAAGCTTTTCTCGATTTAATTCGATACCAAATAATAACTGAATACTATTTGGCAACATTGAATTGCGCACATCTATTATTTGATTGGTATTATCAGGATTTAACGCCAAAAAATCATTAGAAGACCATCGGAATCGTTCTATATCTTTTGCCGACTGAGAGCGCTCTGAAAGATATGGCAGGTCTCGAGCAACATCTAGTTTTTGAATAGAATCGCCTTTAATAAATTGCCTGTCCCACAACAGCCTAACTGCATCTACATAGTAGTGCCCATCATATTCATAAATCATTTTCCACACATGACGATTGCCAAAACTAGGCTTCACCAATAAGCGCTCTACCGTATGTCCACGCTGCTGTGACAATGCCATAAGAGACTGCTCGGCACGTTGCTGTTGAATAAGCCCAAAACTTAAGAATAATACGGCATAAACTAGCGCTATCCTAGCGTAACGCGATGTCTTTCTGCGTACTGATAGAACCACCAAAACAACCAGTGGTAATGTTAATAAAGGATCAACAATAGAAACTGTATCCCAAGCAATTCGTTCATTAGAAAATGGCCATAATAACTGTGTACCATAAGACGTATTTGCATCTAAAAACCCATGCGTTGCATAACCAATAAAAGAGAATAAATACACCTGTAAAAAAGACAACTTAACTTTTGCCCATCGGCGATTAAACCAAAAATAATAAAATACTAGCGCACATACAAGAGCACCTAACGGAATAAAAGCAAGGGAATGCGTAAACTGTCGATGGAAATCTAAAAATAATAACGGGTCAGTCTCAGAGCGTATAAACGCATCCAAATCAGGCGCCATTCCTGCTAAAGCACCAACCACCATTACACTCAATTGGTTTAATTTCTTTCCAGCTGATGATTGTGATAATGTCGCACCTAATACTGCTTGAGACAAAGGATCCATAAAATTTTAATTGGTTATTATTAATAATTAAAAACGCTTAATTAATAAATTGATGTCTGATCAGCGGTAAAATTTAGCGAATTTATAAGTTTAATTTTAACTGGACGATGATTCATTTTGGCGCAATCTCCGAACAAGAATTTCTAGCTAACTATTGGCAGAAAAAACCCTTGCTTATTAAACAAGCTCTGCCCGATTTCATCTCGCCCATTGCGCCTGACGAATTAGCCGGTTTGTCACTCGAAGATGAGTTTGAATCACGCCTTGTCAGAGGTTCGACCTCTGACAATAAGTGGTCATTAACCAACGGCCCGTTTACTGATAACACCTTTTCTAAACTGCCTGAGCAAGATTGGACGTTACTAGTGCAAGGGGTAGACCGATTTATCGATGAAGTGCACGATCTGATCAAGCACTTTGATTTTATCCCGCGTTGGCGCTTTGACGATGTGATGATATCGTATGCCGCTAAAGGTGGCAGTGTTGGGCCACACTTTGATTATTATGATGTTTTCTTACTGCAAGGTAGTGGCAAACGTCGCTGGCACATTAGCAGCAAGCATTGTAAATTGGATAACTATCTGGACGATGTACCGCTAAGAATCATGAACACCTTTGTGGCGGAACAAGTGTGGGATGTTGAGCCAGGGGATATTCTATATGTACCACCAAAAGTAGCACACCATGGCGTAAGCCTAGATGATGAATGCACAACGCTTTCATTTGGTTATCGCGCTTATTCATCCCAAGAATTATTTGAGTCAATCAACCAGACATCTGAGAATAAAAATCAATACTATCAAGACCCTATTTGGGATAACCAAAACACGCCAGCACTGATACCCAACTCAGCCACTACTCAAGCACAAAAAATACTCAATATTAGTGCCGAAGACTTTGCCTGCTTTGTTACCCAGTTGGATACATTAGACGTAAAGCTGCTACAACACTTCGAAGCTGATAAATTTGATAAAAACGCACGCTATCAACTACACCCAAGTTGTAATATCGCCTACCTTTTAATTAACGAAATACCTAGCGTGTTTATTAATGGCGAGCTATTTAACTCCCAAGGTTTTGATGATCAAGCAATAATCCAGTTTTGCAATCAACGCAGTATTAATGCAACCCAATATTTGGAGCTTGCCACCCGTCTATTTAAGGAAAATTTAGTCGTCATAATTGATTGATTTTAGGGATAATAACCCCGTTTTATGGCTTAAATTCTATCTTAAGTTTTATCTAAAACATGTCAACTGGTGTGTTTCAAATAAAGCTTATCCAATCCAAGCCATAGAACGCCTTTTATAAACCTGCAATAGTCAAAACCTACTACGTGAGGAATTGCCTATTTATCTTACGGAGGATTTTTCATGGAAATGAACATCGTTAAAAAAAGCTTTGCCATGGGCAAACACACAATCACATTAGAAACTGGACGTATTGCTAGACAAGCACACGGTGCAGTACTAGCAAGCATGGACGACACACAAGTGTTGGTGACTGTGGTTGCCTCTAAAGAAACACAGCCTGGTCAAGATTTCTTTCCACTATCCGTAGATTACGTAGAAAAAACATACGCTGCTGGTAAGATCCCTGGTGGATTTTTAAAACGTGAAGCGAGAGCAACTGAGAAGGAAACGCTAACTTGTCGTTTGATTGATCGCCCTATTCGTCCATTATTCCCAGCTGGTTTTGTCAACGAAGTACAGGTTATCATAACTGTAATTTCAGCCAATTCTGAAGTTGATCCAGATATGATTGCAATGCTAGGTGTATCTGCAGCACTTTCAATCTCTGGTGTTCCATTTAACGGCCCAATTGGTGGTGCTAGAGTAGGCTATACAGATGGGCAGTACACACTTAATCCAACGTATTCAGAGCTTAAAAAATCAGATTTAGACATGGTGGTTGCCGGCACAGATGAGGCAGTATTAATGGTTGAATCAGAAGCATCTGAATTATCCGAAGATGTCATGCTAGGCGCGGTAATGTATGCACATGAGCAATTCCAGGTGGCAATTACAAATATTGCCGAGTTTGCCGCACAAGTCGGTACTGAACAGTGGGATTGGGAAGCGCCAGCAACAAACGAAACTTTACTAGGTGACATTCAGTCACAATTTGGCGCACAAATTAACGATGCTTACCAGATCAAAGAAAAAATGGATCGCTACGCCAAAGTAGGTGAAATTAAAGTCGCAGCTGTAGAAGCTTTAGCCAGTAACGACGAAGGTGGAAATTCAGCCGATGAAGTTTCTAAATATTTTAAAAAGGTTGAAAAATCAACAGTTCGTGAACGTATCTTAAACAACGAGCCACGTATTGATGGCCGCGACAATGAAACCGTGCGCGATCTTAAAATTGAAACAGGTGTATTAGCTAATACACATGGCTCTGCCTTGTTTACACGTGGTGAAACTCAGGCCATGGTAGTTACAACAATTGGTTCAAAACGTGAGGCGCAACTGATTGAAAAACTAGAGGCTTCTGAGCGTGAAAACGACTACTTCTTACTACACTACAACTTCCCTCCATACTCTGTTGGTGAAACAGGTCGTATGGGTGGTGCAGGTCGTCGTGAGATTGGCCATGGTCGTTTAGCACGTCGTGGTATTGCTGCTTGTTTGCCAACAATTTCAGAGTTTCCATACACGATACGTGTGGTTTCTGAAATTACAGAATCTAACGGCTCTAGCTCAATGGCAAGTGTGTGTGGCTCATCATTATCACTAATGGATGCAGGTGTGCCAATCAAGGCGCCAATTGCCGGCATCGCAATGGGCTTAGTTAAAGAAGGTGATAGATTCACCGTGTTAACAGACATCTTAGGTGATGAAGACCACTTAGGTGATATGGACTTCAAAGTCGCAGGTACTTCACGTGGTGTTAATGCTTTGCAAATGGATATTAAAATCCAGGGTATTACTAAAGAGATTATGCATATTGCATTAAAGCAAGCAAAAGATGCAAGACTTAATATCTTAGGTCAAATGAACCAAGTTATTTGTGAGCCTAATACATCAGGTTCTAACGCACCAAAAACAGCCGTTATTAAAATCAATACAGACAAGATTAGAGATCTTATCGGCAAAGGTGGAGAAACTATCAAAGGCATAATTTCAGCCTCGGGTGCTAATGTCGATGTCAACGATGCGGGTGACGTTAATATTTTTGCCGGCAATCAAGAGGCTTTTGATAAGGCTGTACAAATGGTTAAGGAGATTACTGCTTCACCTGAAGTAGATAAAGTCTACGCAGGCACAGTGATGAAAATTGTTAAATTTGGTGCATTTGTAAACATCATGCCTAACCAAGATGGCTTACTACATATTTCTGAAATCGCTCATGAGCGTGTTGAAAAAGTAGAAAATCACTTAAAAGAAGGTGATGAAATTGATGTTAAAGTAATCGGCTTAGACAGAGGTCGTATCAAGCTTTCTCGTAAAGTACTTTTGGATAAATAATCAGCTGATTATTTTTCTAATTAAAGCCACCTGAACGGTGGCTTTTTTTATAATTATCTAATATGCCAATCTACTTAGTTTTTTTATCCGTTGTCGCCATTTGGTCAACCACGCCACTTGCAATCCAGTGGTCAACCTTGGGCTCAGATTTTAATTTTGCTGTTGCCTCTAGAATGCTTATCGGCTTAGCTATTTGCTTGTTATTATTGCTGATTAAACAACAAAAATTAAACACCAGCAAGATTGCCATTAGTAACTATATCTACGCAGGACTTGGTGTGTTTGTCACCATGAGTTTAGTTTATTATTCTTCTCAGAGTATTCCTTCTGGCATTATCTCGGTAGTATTTGGTCTTACGCCAATTATTACCGGCGTATTTGCTTTATTATTACTTAAAGAACCTTTCTTTAAATTTCATAAAATATCGGGGCTGTTGTTAGGTCTGACTGGTCTTGTTACTATTTTTGGTCATACGCTAAACGTCGCTACTGAAATGATATCCGGACTATTGGCGGTGACTTTTGCTATGGCATTTCAGTCTTTTATCTCGGTCAAGCTTAAGCAAATCAATGCACATATTTCAGCATTAGAAACCACCGCGGGCGCATTGATTATTAGTGTACCGCTGTTTATTATTAGCTGGCTACTAACTGAAGGCGCTGTTCCAACGATCACACTTAAGGCCGCCCTATCAATTGGTTATTTAGCAGTCTTCGGGTCAGTGATTGGCTTTATGTCGTATTATTATTTAATTCGACACGCGAGTGTACGTGTTGTGGGTATCGTACCACTGATTACACCGGTATTTGCCTTATTGCTTGGTGCAAGCCTTAATTATGAAACTTTAACAGCCACTCAGCTAAGCGGTATCATCTTGGTATTAATTGGCCTAGGGTATTACGAATACGGCGGACGCAACTTGGAAAGAAAGAATGGATAAAAAACTAATCGAACTTGAGGAAAAATTTGCCTTTCTTGATCATACAATCGAGGAACTTAATAATGTTGTTTTTCGTCAAATGCAAAAAATCGACGAACTAGAAGAAATGATTAAGCATTTATCAACGCAAATCGAACAACTTAAGGATAACCCTGAGGATAGCGCGAAAGTCGCTAATGAACGACCACCGCATTATTAATATCGATTACTTACGACTTAATACTGGAGAATCAAACTTTAAGCCATCCCAACCATAAGTAATAAAATTACGAATATTAACATGGGAATCACTATCAGGGGTGTTTAGCACGTCTTGGTAATATTGACCAAAACAATGCAGTGTTTCAAGCTGGGTTAGTTGATGAATAGCAGCAAAGCAAAATAATTTAGCACTACCTTGGTTTTCATCAGCAGCATTAGCAACCTCGCCATTGCCAAAAGCGGCTGGCGTATAGTCGTAGTCATCTTCAATCAATTCAATCAAATCTTCGAATTTCATTCTTGCGCCTGATCTTAGATCTTCTAAATATTCCTCTTGTGTCATCCTTCCCCCTGTTTAAAAATTGCTTTATACCGTCATCGGATTCGGTTTGTCTGTATTTATACCGTATTTTTCAATCGCTTGTGCAACAACTGACCCATCCATCTCACCTTCATCAACTAAAGCTTTAAGCGCTGCTACGGTTACATAGTTAGCATCCACTTCAAAGAAGTCTCTAAGCGCCTCACGAGAATCAGATCGACCAAAACCATCAGTGCCTAATACTTCATAACGGCCTGGAACATACTTACGCACTTGTTCAGCATAGTTGCGCATGTAATCTGTAGTAGCGATTACCGGACCTTTTGCATCAGCCAAGCACTGTGTAATATATGGTACTTGTGGCTTATCCGTACTAAAGCGATTAACACGATCAACCGCCTGCGCTTCACGCGTAAGTTCGTTAAAACTGGTCACCGACCAGATGCTAGATTTCACACCCCAATCATCGCTCAACATCTCAGCTGCTTTTTCAACCTCTCTAAGAATCGTGCCACAACCTAGCAACTGCACTTGCTTGTCACCTTTACCGACTTCTTTAAGAGGGTAAATACCTTTGATAATTCCATCTTCTGTGCCTGCTGGCATCTCTGGATGAGTATAAAGCTCATTCATGGTTGTTATGTAGTAGAAAATATTTTCATGATTTTCATACATTCTATAAAGACCACTGCGAATAATCACTGCAAGCTCATAGGCGTAAGTTGGATCATAAGAAATACAGTTTGGAATAGTGTTAGCCACTAAGTGTGAATCACCATCCTGATGCTGCAAACCTTCACCGTTCAATGTTGTACGACCTGCCGTGCCACCGATTAAAAAGCCTTTGGCTTGCATATCACCAGCCGCCCATGCCAAGTCACCCACACGCTGGAAACCAAACTTAGAATAATAAATGTAGAACGGAATCATGGTGGTATTGTGCGTTGCATAGGCTGTTGCTGCAGCGATCCAATCAGAAATTGCACCTGCTTCATTAATGCCTTCTTGCAATACTTGGCCTTTAATATCCTCTTTGTACCACATAACCTTGTCAGAATCTTCCGGCTGGTAAAGCTGACCAGAGGCCGAGTAAATACCTAACTGTCTAAACAAGCCTTCCATACCAAAGGTACGTGCCTCATCAGGGATAATTGGCACAACCTTAGGGCCAAGTTGCTTATCACGTACCAATAAAGTCATCACTCGGTTAAGCGCCATAGTGGTTGACATTTCACGCTCACCACTAGATTCTAATAGAGCCTTAAATACATCTAACTCTGGTGCTTTTAAATCTTCCAATTCAAATGAACGCACAGGAACTGAGCCACCTAGCGCTTTGCGCTGGGCGTTCATGTAGGTCATTTCTTCACTATCGGGGGCCGGCTTGTAAAAATTAAGCTCTTTAACGTCAGTCTCTGTTACTGGCACATCAAAGCGTTTAGCAAAAATATCAACCTGCTCTAAACCTAATTTCTTTTGTGAGTGCGTGGTATTTTGACCTTCTCCTGCTTCACCCATGCCATAACCTTTAACAGTTTTAGCTAGAATAACCGTTGGCTTGTCGCTACATTCTTTAGCAGCATGATAAGCTTGAAATACTTTATAAGGGTCATGACCACCACGATTTAGATGATAAATCTCATCATCGCTCATATGCTCAACCATCGCCAATAATTCAGGATATTTGCCAAAGAAATGCTTACGTACATAAGCACCGTCTTTAGCTTTATAAGCCTGATACTCACCATCCACTACTTCTTCCATGCGCTTTCTAAGTAGGCCGTCAGTGTCTTTAGCAAGTAACTCATCCCACTTACCACCCCAAATTACCTTGATTACATTCCAGCCTGCACCACGGAACATGCCTTCAAGCTCTTGAATAATCTTACCGTTACCGCGTACTGGGCCATCTAAACGCTGCAAGTTACAGTTAATTACAAATACTAAATTGTCTAATTTCTCACGGCCCGCCATCGAAATAGCGCCGAGTGATTCCGGCTCATCGGTTTCACCATCGCCTAAATAAGCCCAAACCGTACGTTTGTCAGTTTGCTGAATTTCACGATGATGAAGATACTTCATAAAACGCGCTTGATAAATCGCCATGATCGGCCCTAGGCCCATCGATACCGTTGGGAACTGCCAAAAATCTGGCATCAGCCACGGGTGTGGGTACGAGCTCAAACCATCTTTACCCGCCTCTTGACGGAACAACAACATTTGCTCTTCAGTAATACGCCCTTCTAAATAAGCTCTAGAATAAATTCCTGGAGAAATATGCCCCTGGAAGAAGATTAAATCAGCACCTTGATCAGCGTCAGGGCCACGGTAAAAATGGTTAAAAGCAACCTCGTATAAAGTCGCCGATGAAGCAAACGAGGCAATATGCCCACCTAACTCATAAGGCAACTGGTTAGCCTTAACCACCATCACCATTGCATTCCAACGAACAATCGCTGAAATCTTCTCTTCGATCTCAGCGTTAATCGGTGTTTCAATCTCTTTGTCTAAGGCGATACTATTTAAATACGATGTATTAACACCCGTTGGTAAATCCATACCCTCATGATGCGCCATATCCATGAGCTGATTTAATAGGAATTTTGCACGGTCATCGCCTTCGACTTTAGCGACAGATTTAAAGGCTTCTAGCCATTCTTGGGTTTCTAATGGATCGATATCTTGATTTGGCATAATAAACGAAATTTGTTTATAAAAATAGATCGATTATCCCAAATTTACAGCGCTTTGAAAGCCTACTTTACAAAATATTTTGTCAATAAAAGTGCACTGATAAATCCTGTTATTCCAAGGCTGATTTGCCACAATTCATTTTCAGAATCTAAGCCTAATCCAATATAGCTGCCAATAAATAGCGCCAAGATTGGAAAAATATAAAGCATAAAAGCACGTGAGAATAATTCAGCCGATGAAATCTCTAAAGTTACAAAATCACCAACAGCTACACCACTTTGAATCGGTTTATTAAACACCGAATAATGATCAAAATAATTAGCCAAAATACCCGTACCACAACCACCACTAGCCGAGCAACTATGACACCCACCTGAGCGATTTACTTTAAGCGTCATGGTTTCGTTTTCAAGTGCAATTACTTCAAATTGTTCTTTCATTTAATGTACTCTTTATGATTAAAATAAACCATTTACTTAAATTCATTTTATCACTATGCCTATTTCACAATCTATTTTTAAAGCTTACGATATTCGCGGCATTGTTGAGCAAGATCTCACACCTGATGCAGTCAAGCTCATTGGTCTTGCGATTGGCAGTGAGTCTGTTGCTAAAGGCGAACGTGGTATTGTTGTTGGGCGCGATGGTCGCTTAAGTGGTCTTAGCCTTATGGATTCACTAAAAGACGGTTTAAAAGCGAGTGGTTGTCATATTGTTGATATTGGTATGGTCCCCACCCCGCTAGTCTATTACGGCACGTACACCAAAGCTGCCACTTCAGGGGTAATGATTACTGGTTCGCACAACCCACCTGAATACAATGGTTTTAAAATTATGATTGCTGGCGAAACACTTTCAGGTGATCGCATCCAAGAATTGTATCAACGCATTAAGAATAATGACT
>JAQWRQ010000045.1 GCA_029243595.1 Gammaproteobacteria bacterium
CAGCTACGTTCTGAGGGGCGACGCGATAAATTTAACCTTACCTTTTTTACTCCTGCAGAAAAACCCGGTGCACGCTTAGGTAAAAAAGCAGTAAAGGGTTTATTGGGTGAGATGAAAAAACGCGATATTGCCACGCATCTTGGCAATAAGATGAAAAAGTTTGAAGCCGATAAAGTGATTACTGAAGGTGGTGAGTTTGATGCAGATTTGATTTTATTTATGCCAGGCATGACAGGCAATACTTGGTTTGACAATACCGACCTTGCGCGTAGTGAAGGCGGCATGTTAAAGGCTAATCAATTTTGTGAAGTCGAAGGCGCTGAGAAGATCTTTGTAGCAGGTGATTCGGGTTCGTACCCAGGCCCAGATTGGATGCCAAAACAAGCGCATATGGCTGACTTACAAGCCGAAGCAGCCGCTAAAAATCTACTCGATGCTTTAGAAGGGAAGCCAGCCAGTCACACTTTTAAAATTGAGCTGATGTGTATTGTTGATTCAAACAACAAAGGTATTTTTGTATCTCGCACACTAAAAGGCGGCTTAATGCTGCCAAATTGTCGTTTAATGCATTGGGCTAAGCAAATTTTTGGCTGGTGGTACCTTAGAGGCTACCGATAAATCATGAGCGATTGTTTATTTTGCAAAATTATTGCTGGTGATATCCCAGCCGATAAAATCTATGAAGACGATGATGTGCTGGCTTTTCATGATATTGGTGCACAGGCGCCCCACCATTTTTTAGTCATTCCAAAAACACACATTGCCACACTAAATGATGTCAAAGATCCGGCGCTAGTAGGTAAGCTCACTTTAACAGCTACCAGAATTGCTAAAGAGCTTGGATTTTCTGATGATGGTTATCGTGTGGTAATGAATTGCAATGAGCATGGTGGGCAAACGGTTTACCATATTCATCTGCATTGTTTAGGTGGGCGTGCACTCACTTGGCCACCAGGCTAACTTTAGCTACATATTTTTTCATTCTTCTGTGTTGAATTTGTCGTTCATTCAGTCATTTAGAATCTCTAAACTCCTTTACTCTCTCCTGCATTCGCCTTGCAGAATAAAAAAATATTTTGCTAAAGTACCCATTAATTTATAGGCGGTATTTTTTCTTTAAAAAAGGTTAAAATTTGTCGCTTAAATTTATTTTATTTTTAACAAGCTATGAGTAACGAATTTTTAGACAGACATATTGGCCCAAGCCAAGTGGAAATTGATGCAATGCTAAGTGCTATTGGTTGCGAATCTGTAGAACAAGTGGTTGAAAAAACAGTGCCAAAAAGCATTCTTTTTGGTAATCGAATGGAGGTTGAAGAAGGTTTAACAGAGCGTGATTCTCTAGCGCTTGCGACCAAATTGGCGGGACAAAATAAGCTGTTTACTAACTTTATTGGTCAAGGCTACTACGGCACTTTAATGCCAACGGTTATTCAGCGCAATATTTTAGAAAATCCAGGTTGGTATACTGCTTATACACCTTATCAAGCAGAGATCTCTCAGGGTCGTTTAGAGATGTTGCTAACATTTCAGCAAATGATCATGGATCTGACTGGCATGGATATTTCTAATGCTTCATTGCTTGATGAGCCAACAGCCGCAGCAGAAGCAATGATGATGGCTAAACGTGCCAACAAAAAGAATAAATCTAATCGATTCTTAGTTGATAGTAATACTCATCCACAAACTATTACTATTTTGCAAACCCGTGCCAAACCAATTGGTATTGAGTTGGTTATTGAAGATGTTCAAAACAACGATTTTTCTGATTGTTTTGCTGTACTTATGCAGTCACCAGGTACAAATGGCGAAGTTCGTGACCTTACCACTGACATTGCTAAGGCAAAAGAGGCAGGTGTATTAACCATTGTTGCTTGTGATATTTTGGCGTTAACCTTAATTAAAACGCCGGCTGAAATGGGCGCTGATATTGCCATTGGTAATTCACAACGTTTTGGCGTTCCAATGGGTTTTGGTGGTCCACACGCAGCATTTTTGGCCACACGTGATGAATTTAAACGCATGGTGCCGGGGCGTATTATTGGCGTATCGCAAGATGTGCAAGGTAACCCAGCAATGCGCATGTCATTACAAACACGAGAGCAGCATATTCGCCGTGATAAGGCCACTAGTAATATTTGTACAGCTCAAGTATTGTTGGCAGTGTTAGCGGCAGCTTATGGCATTTACCATGGTGCTAAAGGCTTGAAAAAAATTGCCAGTAAAGTACATGCTAAAGCCAGTGGTTTGGCTACAAGCTTAACGAGTGCAGGCTTTGAATTAGCGAGTGAGCAATTTTTTGATACAATTACAATCAATACAAACGACGCCCAAGCTTTGTTTGCTAAAGCACAAGCACAAAATATTAACTTACGTTTATTAAGCGATAATCAATTGACTATTGCCGTTGATGAAACCACAACAACACAAGATTTATCTGAATTATTAGCAGTTTTCTCTGTTGATTCTTTAACTGAATCTGAATCTAGCCTAACATCTGCTATGTTAAGAGATTCAGACTATTTAACCCACTCAGTGTTCAGCCATTATCATTCTGAAACTGAGATGATGCGTTACTTAAAACGCCTAGAAAACAAAGACATTGCACTTAATCATTCAATGATTGCACTTGGATCTTGCACGATGAAGCTTAACGCCGCTACGCAAATGTATCCAATCAGTTTGCCGGGTTTTTCATCAATGCACCCGTATGCACCAGTTGATCAAACTAAGGGCTATCAGCAACTCTTTAAAGATTTAGAGCATGCGTTAGCCGAGGTAACAGGTTACGATGCAGTATCGTTACAGCCAAATGCCGGCTCTCAAGGTGAGTTTGCAGGCTTGTTAGCCATTCACTCTTATCATGAGTCTCGCGGTGATTTTGACCGCAATATTTGCCTTATTCCATCATCAGCACACGGCACTAACCCTGCAAGTGCGATAATGGCCGGCATGAAAGTGGTAATTGTTAAATGCGATGAATCCGGCAATATTGATATTGACGATTTAAAAGCTAAAGCAGGAAAACACACCGATAAACTCTCAGCGATTATGGTGACATATCCATCAACTCACGGCGTATTTGAAGTTGAAATTAAGCAAGTTTGCGATATTATTCATCAGCATGGTGGCCAAGTTTATTTAGATGGTGCTAACCTTAACGCTATGGTGGGTATTACTCGTATGGGTGAGTTTGGTGCTGATGTGTCACACATTAATTTACACAAAACTTTTGCTATTCCACACGGTGGCGGTGGTCCGGGTATGGGGCCAATTGGCGTTAAAGCTCATTTGGCAGAATTCTTGCCGGGTGATCCATTGATCAAAGATTCAAATGCAGTGTCAGCAGCAATGTATGGCTCTGCTTCAATTTTGCCAATTTCATGGTCGTACATTAAATTGTTAGGTAAATACGGCATGCAACGCTCAACAGAGGTTGCCATTGTTAGTGCTAATTATATGGCTAATGAATTGAAAGAATTTTTCCCAATCTTATATCAAGGCGATCAAGGTTTTGTTGCACATGAATGCATTATTGATATTCGTCCACTTAAAGAACAAAGCGGTATTTCTGAAGAAGATATTGCTAAGCGTTTGATGGACTATGGTTTTCATTCACCAACCATGTCATTCCCGGTGGCAGGCACATTAATGATTGAGCCAACTGAGAGTGAGTCAAAGCATGAAATTGACCGTTTCATCACAGCAATGGCAAGTATTCATAATGAGATTCAAAAAGTAATTGAAGGTACTTGGGATAAAGACAATAATCCACTGAAAAATGCACCACACACAGCACTTGAAATGGCTGGAGAGTGGGGTTATCCATACTCAAGAGAAGAGGCGTTATACCCAGTTGAGTCGTTAAAACATAGTAAGTACTTCCCGCCAGTTAAGCGTATTGATAACGTCTATGGCGATCGTAATTTATTTTGTTCGTGCATCACTACAGAAGACTTTGCATAATTCGTTCATTCTGGGCAAAAAGTTGCATTAAAATAACTCAAAACTTTTTGATAAAAGTTGAGTTATTTCCAGGGGGAGAATGAGCCAAATTGGCCTTGAGCAGCAAAGCGTAGCAGAGTTTTCAGAGCGCGCGTATCTTGATTATTCAATGTACGTTATTCTTGACCGTGCACTGCCTTTTGTCGGCGATGGTCTCAAACCTGTGCAGCGACGTATCATCTATGCGATGAGCGAATTAGGCCTAAAATCCACCGCTAAATTCAAAAAATCAGCCCGTACTGTGGGTGATGTTTTAGGTAAATTTCACCCACATGGTGATAGTGCTTGTTATGAAGCCATGGTACTTATGGCACAGCCATTTTCTTACCGTTATCCGTTTATCGATGGCCAAGGAAACTGGGGTGCACCCGATGATCCTAAATCATTCGCAGCCATGCGTTACACCGAGTCAAAGTTGTCTCGTTATGCTGATTTACTATTAAGTGAAATCAACCAAGGCACGGTCAGTTGGACTGATAACTTTGACGGCTCATTACAAGAGCCTGAAAACCTCCCAGCACAAGTGCCGAACTTATTGCTAAACGGTACCTCAGGTATTGCTGTGGGTATGGCCACTGATGTGCCACCACATAATTTAACTGAAGTGGTTTCTGCCTGTATTCAATTATTAGATAAACCTTCGACCGATTTGGATGAGATTATGCAAATCATTCCAGCGCCAGATTACCCAACCTTTGCTCATATTGTATCGAATGAAGCAGATTTAAGACAGATTTATGAAACCGGTCATGGCTCTGTCAAAATGCGTGCTACTTATCAAAAGGAAGAGGGTGATATTGTTATTGAAGCACTACCATTCCAGACTTCTGGTTCTAAAGTAATTACCCAAATTGCCGCACAAATGCGTGCTAAAAAACTTCCATTGGTTGACGATATTCGTGATGAGTCAGACCACGAAAACCCGACACGTATTGTCGTTGTGCCACGCTCTAACCGCGTTGATGCTGATGCATTAATGTTGCATCTATTTGCCACAACAGATTTAGAAAAAAATTATCGCGTTAATATGAATGTGATTGGTCTTGATGGTAAACCCCAGGTCAAACCACTCATACCAATGCTTAAAGAGTGGCTGACCTATCGTACACAAGTGGTGACTAATCGTCTAAATTACCGCTTAGATAAAATTTTGGCACGTTTACACATCTTAGAAGGCTTACTCATTGCCTTTTTAAATATCGATGAAGTAATCGCCATTATTCGCTCTGAGGACAAACCTAAGCCAGTGCTAATGTCGCGCTTTAAGCTAAGCGAAACTCAGGCTGAGGCAATTTTAGAGTTAAAACTCCGCCATTTAGCCAAATTAGAAGAAATAAAAATTCAGGGTGAGCAAGAAGAGTTAGCCGCTGAAAAAGAAAAATTAGAGTTGTTGTTATCAAGCGATACACGTTTAAAAACCTACATTAAAAAAGAGCTTAAAGCTATTGTTGAAGATTTTGGCGACGATCGTCGTTGCCAAATCGTGTCAAATGTTAGCTCTGCTCAAGCCTTTAACGAAGACGACTTAACGCCAGCTGAAAACGTCACTATTGTGCTGAGTGACAAGGGGTGGGTTCGTAGTGCTAAAGGCCATGATATTGATCCAACCACGCTGAATTATAAATCAGGTGATAGTTACTTAGTAAGTGTTAAAGGCCGCAGCAATAAGAGCGCTATTTTTATTGACTCTACAGGTCGATCTTACGCCTTAACCGCTAACTCTTTGCCAAGTGCCAGAGGCCAGGGAGAGCCGTTAACAGGTAGACTAAGTCCGTCAGCTGAGGCTGAATTTATAGATGTGATCATGGGTGAGGTAGACCAAAAAATCCTTTTGTCTTCTGATGCGGGCTATGGTTTTATCTCTACCATTGGTGATTTAATTTCGAAAAAGAAAGCTGGTAAACACGTGTTGTCTTTACCAGCTAACGCAAAAGTAATGCCAATAGTCAGTGTGGATGATCTTGAATCTCAGTTTGTTGCTGTGGTGACTAATCGTGGGCGTTTATTGGTTTTCCCGATTTCTGAACTACCAATTTTGTCCAAAGGTAAAGGCAATAAATTAATCCAGATTCCAGGCAAAGATATTAAAGAAAGACAAGAGTTCGTTGTCGGTATTTGTGTTTTATTAGACACGCAAAACCTTAAGGTTTACGCAGGAAAGCGCCATCTTACTATCAAATTCCAAGACTTGACCAACTATGTGGGCAGTCGTGCTCGTCGTGGCAATGTACTGCCTAAAGGTTATCAAAACGTTGCCTCTATTGAAGCAGTCGATTAAGTCTTACCCAACCACCTAGTAATTGAGGGTGTAATTAATCGCGATAAACCGGTATAATTATTGGTTTTTTAACGATTTTTCCGAATTATGTTCGTCCTAAAAATTGTCACTGATTTTGCTTCTGCGCATTCGCTGAGAGATTATCCAGGTGATTGTTCACGTCTACACGGTCATAACTGGCAAGTTGAGGTATCAGTTGAATCTGAAGTGCTTAATGATTTAGGTATTGCAATCGATTTTCGTGAAATTAAAAAACAAACCAAAGCTGTCGTTAAGCGGCTAGATCATCAATATTTGAATGAAATCCCCCCGTTTGATGAGCTTAATCCGACAGCTGAAAATATCGCCAAGTATTTTTTTGATGAAGTGGCGAAACTTATTAATAACCAAAATGTTCGCATATGTGAAGTGATCATTTGGGAAACCCCTAGAGCATCTGTTGCTTATTCGGAGCCAAAACTATGAAATCATGCGACTTGCCTGATACACAAAACAAAGTAGACACACGTCAAATTATTATTGACAAAGTGGGTATTAAAGATATATCTCATCCAATCACTTTTGTTGGTAGAGACGGTATTAAGGTACCAACTGTGGGTAACTTTACTATGACAGTAACCTTGCCAGAAAATGTTAAAGGCACACACATGTCACGCTTTATTGAAATTTTAAATGACGGCCCTTGCGAGTTTACAACGGCAAGCTTTGACAAAATTATCTCTAAAGTTAGAGAAAGATTAGAGTCTGATACCGCGCATATCATCTTGGATTTTCCATTTTTTAGAAAAAAATCAGCCCCATCGTCAGGCGTAGAATCCATGATGGACTACCAAGTGACGCTATATGGCGAGCTAAACAAAGGCGAATCATCGGTGATGATGAAAGTGGTCGTACCAGTCACTAGCTTGTGCCCTTGTTCAAAGAGTATTTCTAAATATGGTGCACACAACCAGCGTTCACACATCACCATCAAGGCTAGAGCTGCAAAGGGTAAAGAGTTGCATGTTGAAGACTTGATTGATTTGGCTGAACAAAAAGCTTCTTGCGAGTTGTACGCTATCTTAAAGCGTGAAGATGAAAAAGTAGTGACTGAAAGAGCGTATGATAACCCTGCTTTTGTTGAGGATTTAGTGAGAGATATTGCCGTGGGCTTAAACACTAATGAAAATATTGATTACTACCGTTTAGAATCTGAAAATTTTGAATCAATTCACAATCATTCAGCCTACGCATTAATTGAAAACCAAAAATAAACCGTGCAACACAATACTGACAATTTAAGAATTACTTCAAGCGCACCGATGATGGCGCCAAATACCTTAATGGAAAAATACCCATTAAGCATAAAAGGTTCGTCTAGTATTTTTAAAACAAGACAAGCCATTAAAGATATTTTAGAAGGCCGAGATCAGCGTTTAATGGTGATTGTTGGCCCTTGCTCAATTCATGATTCAAAATCTGCTCGTGAGTATGCACAGCGACTCTCAGCACTAAAAACAGAATTAGAAGGCGATTTACTTATTGTTATGCGCGTGTATTTTGAAAAACCACGCACAACCATTGGTTGGAAAGGCTTAATTAATGACCCAGATCTAGATGAAAGCTTTGACATTGATAAAGGTCTTAAGATTGCCCGCCATTTACTCACTGATTTGGCCGATATGAATATGCCAGTTGCGGTTGAGTATCTTGATTTGATTACACCGCAATATATTTCAGACTTGATTTCTTGGGGTGCAATTGGCGCACGCACAACAGAGAGTCAATCTCACCGTGAATTGGCCTCAGCCTTGTCTTGCCCAGTTGGCTTTAAAAACGGCACCACAGGCTCACTTAGTGTGGCGATTGACGCTATTAAATCAGCCAACAACCCACATCACTTGCTTTCAGTTAACAAAGAGGGTGGTGTGAGTCATTACACTTCATCGGGTAATGAAACAGCGCATATTATTTTGCGTGGCGGTGCTGATGGCCCGAACTACTCAAAAACACACATTGATCAAACAGTCACACAATTAAGAGCGGAAGGATTGTTAGATAAAATCATGGTTGATTTTTCTCATGCTAACTCTCAAAAGAAATTCAAAAACCAATTGTCGGTAGGTGATGACATTGCCGGCCAAATCAGTGACGGATCAGATGATATTTTTGGCGTGATGATTGAGTCTCACATCAACGAAGGCAATCAAGCAGTTGGCCCTCTAGATTCACTTGAATATGGCGTTAGTATTACCGACAGTTGCATTGGCTGGGATGATACCGAAACTCTGCTAAAAACACTGGCTCAAGCGGTACAAAAAAGAAGCGCATAAGTTATTGATTTTTAATCAATTTTTTTAATCAATTTTTTTACCAAAAAACCCGCTTTATTTCCACATTTTTGTTGTGTGAAATTACCATTTAGGGTACAATAAAAGCTAATTTAATTAAGCCTTTTTTTGTATGTCAGACGATACAATAAACACTGAGAATCCAGAAGCTTTCGAGCCTAATTTCCCTATAGTTACCATTGAAGACGAGATGCGCGATTCCTACTTGGAATACGCCATGAGTGTCATCGTTGGTCGTGCATTACCTGATGTTCGAGACGGCCTAAAACCTGTTCATCGTCGTGTACTTTATGCAATGGATGTCTTGGGTAATGATTACAACAAATCTTACAAAAAATCAGCCCGTATTGTCGGTGACGTGATTGGTAAATATCACCCACATGGTGATACTGCCGTATACGACACCATTGTCCGTATGGCTCAGCCATTTTCAATGCGTAATATCTTGGTCGATGGTCAGGGTAACTTTGGTTCGGTTGATGGTGACTCAGCAGCAGCAATGCGTTATACAGAAATCCGTATGGCTAAGCTTTCTCATGAATTATTGCGTGACCTTGAAAAAGACACGGTTGATTTTATTGACAACTACGATGGTTCAGAGTCTGAGCCAAGCGTATTACCAACGCGCGTACCAAACTTGCTAGCGAATGGTTCTTCAGGTATTGCAGTTGGTATGGCAACCAACATCCCGCCACACAATCTAGGCGAGGTGATTGAAGCCTGCCTTAAAACCATCGACAATGAAGACATTACCATTGATGAATTGTTAGAGGTTATTCCAGGGCCAGATTTCCCAACAGCCGGCATTATTAATGGTGCTAGTGGTATTCGTCAAGCTTACGAAACAGGCAAAGGTAAGATCTACCTGCGTTCAGTTTCACATGTTGAAGGCGAAGACAAACAAAGTATTGTTGTTACAGAACTACCATATCAAGTTAACAAAGCCAAGTTGATTGGCAAGATTGCAGAATTAGTAAAAGACAAAAAAGTAGACGGCATTACCGGCCTTAGAGATGAATCTGACAAAGACGGTATGCGTATGGTGATTGAGCTACGTCGTGGCGAAGTACCAGAAGTCATGCTTAACAATCTTTACAAATTAACAGAGATGCAAACTGTATTTGGTATCAACATGGTTGCTATTGATAAGGGCATGCCGAAGCTCATGACCTTGAAAAACATCCTAGATGCGTTTATTGCTCATCGCCGTGATGTGGTTACCCGTCGCTCTATCTTCGATTTAAACAAAGCTAGAAACCGCGCTCACTTGTTAGAAGGCTTGTCAGTTGCACTACATAATATCGATGAAATTATCGAGCTGATTAAAGCAGCACCAAACCCAACTGAAGCAAAAGCCTCTTTAGTGGCTAAGACTTGGCAGGGTTCAGTGATTAAAGAGCTTATTGGCGATCGAGATATGGCAATGTTTAAGCCAGAAGATCTAGCGCCAGAGTTAGGTCTACAAAAAAACGGCGATTATCAGCTTTCTATCCAGCAAGCACAAGCGATTCTTGATTTAAAACTTCATCGTTTAACTGGTCTTGAAAAAGACAAGATTTTTGATGAATTTAACGAATTGTTAGAACGTATTAAATACTTGCTTGATATCTTGCAAAACCCTGACAGATTGATGCAAGTCATCCGTGACGAGCTAATTGAAATTCGTGATAACTTTGCCAATGAGCGCATGACTGAAATCTTGGAGCATAAGATCGACCTAACTTTGGAAGACTTAATCGCACAAGAAGACCGCGTAGTAACGTTGTCACACGGTGGTTATGTTAAGGCGCAATCACTGAGTGACTACCAAGCACAACGCCGTGGTGGTAAAGGTAAAGCTGCCACCAAGATGAAAGACGAAGACTTTGTTGATCAATTATTTGTGGCTAACTCTCACGATACAGTGTTATGTTTCTCATCAACGGGCAAGGTGCATTGGCTCAAAGTATACGAGTTACCAATGGCATCACGTACAGCACGTGGCAAACCAATCATTAACTTATTGCCATTGGAAAAAGACGAATCCATTAATGCAATCTTGCCGGTGTCAGAATTTACCGATGATCAATTTGTATTTATGGTAACTAGTAGCGGTACTTGTAAAAAAACGTCATTGACTAATTTCTCACGCCCAAGAAAGGGTGGTATTATTGCCATTGAACTCAGAGACGGCGATAAATTAGTTGGTGTGGAGATTACTTCTGGTGAAAATGACATTATGCTGTTCTCAGCAGGCGGTAAATCAATCAGATTTAAAGAATCAGATGTTCGTGCAGTTGGTCGTACAGCCATTGGTGTACGAGGTATGAAACTAGTGGATGATGAGATCGTCTCAGCCATTGTGGCGGATGATTCAAGTCCAATCCTAACTGCCACTGAAAAAGGTTATGGTAAACGCACGGCGTTGGATGAATATCGTGCCCAAGCACGTGGTGGTTCAGGTGTAATTTCGATTAAGACTTCAGATCGTAATGGTAAAGTCGTTGGCGCTATCCAAGTGACTGACGATGATGAGATGATGTTAATTTCCAATAAGGGTACGTTGGTTCGTGCACGAGCAGTAGATGTCTCTATTATTGGTCGTAACACCCAAGGTGTAACACTCATCAATATTGCCAAAGGCGAGAAGTTAGTATCAGTTGCTAAAATTGCTGAAACCGATGAAGAAGATATAGAAGGTGAAGATCAAACGACTGAAGAGTAAGAATTAACATGTTTTAGTTGTTAAAAAAAGCCTTGGACTAAGTATTGTTTCAAGGTTTTTTTTTGCAACAAGCAAACAGTACAATTTAATAGGAGTTAATATGAAAATGATAAAGTTAAGCTTAGGAATGGTTATTGCAATGGTAATGACTGTAGTTAATGCAGAAATAGACCATACCAATATGGATCATTCGGCAATGATGCACCACAGTCAACCAATGATTCAAGTCAACGAGGTGACTTTAACAGAGTCAGGCACTGATCCATTCGCTGTTATGCAAGAGGCGATTGCTGCACTGGAAGCTAACCCTGGCACCAATTGGGAGAAAGTCAACATCGAAGCATTACGATTGCACTTAGTTGAAATGCAAGATATGACACTGAATGTTGATGTAACGCAAACACGCATTGATAACGGTTTTAAAGCGGTAGTTACCCCAACATCGTCTAGAGCGGTTAAATCACTGACTAAGGTGTTATCAGCACATCCAGCACAAATGAAAGCAGAAACAGGCTGGGACATGCAAGTAAGCAATAATAACGGTGTATTTACACTTAACGTAACGACCGAGAATGCTAAAGATGTGGCAAAGATTAGAGGTTTGGGTTATGTAGGTGTTATGGCTTATGGTAACCATCATCAACCGCACCATTGGGCAATGGCATCAGGTGAGAATCCTCACGCCGGACACAATATAAAACATTAGTAATCCTAAAAAACCATCTATGAAAAACTATATTGCAATATCTGGAACAATTTTTGCTATTGTCGCGTTTGCACACCTGTTAAGAATTATTGACGGATGGGAAGTTGTTGTTAATGGTCAGGCGGTGCCAATGATGATTTCTTATCTTGCTTTTGTAACAACGACCATGTTGGCTATTTGGGCGTTTAGAGCTAAGTAATTAATGCTCTCTTGTGGCTAAGAATGTTAGATTAGGGTGACGTTCCATCGTCAGTTGTAAATTGACCATCGATGGGGCTAAGTAAGTTAGCATGCCGGCAGAGTCAATCGCAACATTGTTACCTACTTTGGCTTTTAGTTGTTCAATGTCTTTATCGCTTCCGCTCACCCAGCGAGCAGTGGCAATATTAATGGTTTCAAATTGACAATCTACGCCGTACTCATATTTGAGGCGATGAGCAACCACGTCAAACTGCAAGATGCCTACTGCGCCTAAGATTTGAGCATTACCCATAATCGGTCTGAAAACTTGAGTAGCGCCTTCTTCTGAGAGTTGGTCTAGGCCTTTTTGTAGGGCCTTAGCTTTTAAAGGATCTTTAAGTTGAGCGCGACGGAACAGCTCAGGTGCGAAGTTTGGAATGCCTTTGAATTCAAGTTTTTCACCTTGGGTGAAAGTGTCACCAATACTGATACCACCATGGTTGTGAATACCGATTACATCGCCGGCATAGGCCACTTCAGCCGAGGTGCGCTCACGCGACATAAAAGTAACTGCGTTGGCGATTTTGATTTGTTTGCCAGTGGCGACTTGTAAAACCTTCATACCTTTTTTGTACTCACCACTAACGATACGCATAAAGGCTAAGCGATCATGGTGTTTGGGGTCCATATTTGCTTGAATTTTAAATACAAAACCCGTAAGTTTGGTTTCATCAGGCTTGACTTCGCGAATGTCAGATTCTCTATTTTTTGGTGTTGGTGCGTATTGGATAAAGCCATCAAGTAAATTTTGGATGCCAAAGTTAGAAATAGCAGATCCGAAGAAAACTGGGGTTTGCTTACCTTTTAGGAACTCATCCAAATCAAAAGGAGTTGTAGTTTCGCGGATTAATTCAACTTCTTCACGCATTTCTTCAACAACATCTTTGCCTAAGATCTCATCTAATTTAAGATTATCAATACCGTCAATAATGATGTTTTCACCAATCTCAGAGTTTTTACCGGCTTCGTATAGATGA
Source organism: Gammaproteobacteria bacterium (assembly GCA_029243595.1). Taxonomy (GTDB): domain Bacteria; phylum Pseudomonadota; class Gammaproteobacteria; order PS1; family Pseudothioglobaceae; genus Thioglobus_C. The sequence continues at coordinate 13,241 of JAQWRQ010000045.1, forward strand.
ACTTTGTCTTCCAATAAATGCACTACACCTTTAAAGCGCTTACCCATGCCGATCGGCCAAGTGATAGGTGCACATTCAATATTAAGTACAGTTTCTACCTCGTCCATCAAATCGATTGGCTCTTTACCTTCACGATCGAGCTTATTGATAAAAGTAAGGATGGGTGTATCGCGCAGGCGACAAACTTCCATTAGCTTAATGGTGCGCATCTCGACACCTTTGGCAACGTCGATTACCATCAATGCTGAATCTACCGCCGTTAGTGTGCGATAAGTATCTTCAGAGAAATCTTCATGTCCTGGGGTGTCGAGCAGGTTGATGACATGATTGTCATAATCAAACTGCATGATCGATGAGGTAATCGAGATACCTCTTTCTTTCTCCATTTCCATCCAGTCAGATGTGGCATGGGTACTGGCTTTACGAGCCTTAACACTACCGGCAGTTTTAATGGCGCCTGCATACAGCAAGAGTTTTTCAGTAACCGTAGTTTTACCGGCATCAGGGTGAGAGATAATCGCAAAGGTGCGACGTTTAGATACTTCAGACATTATTCGCCTTTAATAATGAGTTCGACACCCGCCTCATCAAACATTTCTTGTGAAAGTTTAACGCTGTCATTCCAATTACTGAGTTCTTTAGATTTTTCAATCACCACTTTTTTAATGCCCACTTGAATAATGCCTTTGGCACACTCTGAGCAGATTGGCAGCCCATGTACATAAAGGGTAGCACCATCGAGTGAAGCGCCTGAATAAGTAGCGTTATAGATAGCATTCATCTCAGCATGGACGACAAATTTGTATTTGGTTTCTCGGTCGTTGTAGCGCTCATCGGTGTCATGAATACCACGAGGAAAGCCATTAAAGCCTTGAGATAGTACTTCTTTTTTACTGCCAACAGTGACCGCACCTACTTGTGTAGAAGGGTCTTTTGACCAAGTTGCTACCTCAGCAGCAAGTGATAAGTAGCGCTCATCCCATTTGTCTAAATTACTCATAAGGTGCTATTTTAACTTATCTTGATTGAGGCTAGACTAACCAACACCAAAATGAAAGTAATCATCCAAAAACGAACAATGATTTTTGGTTCTGATAGGCCTTTTTCCTCAAAGTGATGGTGTAGTGGCGCCATTAGGAAAATACGCCGCTTGGTACGCTTGTACCAGCCGACTTGGATCATCACCGATAGGGTTTCAGCAACAAATACACCGCCCATGATAAATAACAAGATTTCTTGGCGAACGATGATTGCAATCACAGCTAAAATTGCACCAAGTGATAGCGAGCCAACATCACCCATAAAGATTTCAGCAGGGTAGGTATTAAACCACAAGAAGCCTAAGCCCGCACCAATCAGCGCTGCACAAATTACAAAGACCTCACCCGTACCTGGCATAAATGGCATATTGAGGTAGTTAGCAAAGTTGTAGTTGCCACCAATATAGGCAAAAATTGCCAATGCACCTGAGATTAAAATAACCGGCATAATCGCCAAACCATCAAGACCATCGGTTAAGTTAACGGCATTAGAGCTGCCTACAATTACAAAGTAAGACAAGATGATAAAGCCAACAATACCTAGTGGCACTGTCCAGTCTTTAAAGAATGGAATGAGTAAATCAGTAGAAACTGGTTGGTGCGGGTTGCTTACCAGCCAAATACCAATAATGACTGCACCCAAGGATTGAGCTAAGTATTTTTGTTTAGAGCTTAGGCCGTTAGAAGATTGATGTTTGATTTTTAAAAAATCATCAATAAAACCGATAGCACCAAAAATTAGCGCTGTGACAATAACCATCCATAGGTAAGTGTTGTGCCAATCACCCCAAATAAGTATGCTGACAATAAATGAGAATAAAATCATCACACCGCCCATGGTTGGTGTGCCGGCTTTGGATAAATGTGTTTGTGGGCCGTCAGTACGTACCACTTGTTTGATTTGGTATTGTTGAAGGCGTGCAATAAAAAAATGACCTAAGGTTAAGCTGATAAACAACGCCGCCAACATTGCCAATACTGCACGAACGGTTAAGTATTGTAAGACACTAAAGCCTGGATCAAACTCAGTAAGAAAATTGATTAATTCTAAAAACATATTAGTCTACGTCGTTAATGGATAAAAGTTCTAAATTAAAGATGAGTAGAGATTTTTTAGACAAGCTGCCACGCGCACTGTCACCGTATATTTGCGCATAAGATGCGACAATAGTGCGACTTTCACCAGCACTCATATTAAGCACTGATTGGTCAATTACCTCAATAATAGTGCCTGATCCTGCGGCAAAAGGTAGTGGCTTGCCTGATGGGCGCATATTGGTACCATCGTCTAAATCAATAGATAAATTAACCTTAACCAAGTCACCTGGCTTGGGTGGATCGCCAGCACCTGTTTGGTTAATTTGCACATAATGACCTGCCTCTGCAGCTTTAGCATTGGGGTAGTTGGCTTTGACAAAGCTAATCAATTTTTCGCGTTTTTTAGCTTGTTTAGCGATTTCTAAATCAACATTTTTTTGATTATGTGCTTGAAACGCGGCTTCATCAGCTTTGAAGTTATTGGCTTTTTCACCAATACGAATGATTTTTACTTTGCGAATAAAATCATCTTTTTTAATGGTGTTAACCACGTTCATACCTTTAACCACACGACCAAAAACCGTATGCTTGCCATCCAGCCATGGTGTTGCTTCATGGGTAATGAAAAACTGAGAACCGTTAGTGCCTGGGCCAGAGTTTGCCATGGATAAAATACCACCAGTATCATGAGATAAATCAGTTATCTCATCTGCGAATTGATAACCAGGGCCACCGGTACCGTTGCCTTTTGGGTCACCACCCTGAATCATGAAATTATCAATCACTCGGTGAAATTTTAAGCCATTATAAAAAGGCTTGCCCGTTTGAATATTTGAGTGTTTTTTGCCTTCGGCTAAGCCTACAAAATTAATCACTGTTAACGGGGTTTTTTCATAAGCCAATTTGATAATAATATCACCTTGATTGGTGTGTAAATTGGCATACAAGCCATCGTCTAATTGCGCTTGAGATTGGAATGATAAAAACAAGGTAAAAAGTAAGGCTAGAAATCTCATAATTGCTCTTGAAAAAGAAAACTAATATGTTACCAAAGATGCGACTTGCAATCGGTTAAAATAGCCCCCATATAGACAACAATATTGTCGATTTAAAATTTAGGAGAAAATCGTGTCTTTACTGATTACTGATGAATGTATTAACTGCGATGTTTGTGAGCCAGAATGTCCAAATGAAGCGATTTATATGGGTGATGAAATCTATGAAATTGATGGTGATAAATGCACCGAATGTGTTGGTCATTTTGATACGCCACAATGTGTTGAAGTTTGCCCAGTAGATTGTTGCTTGTCAGACCCTGATCGAGTAGAAACTGATGAAGAGTTATTGGCTAAACTGGCTTAAATAATAATCACGCATAAAAAAGGCGACCTAACTAGGTCGCCTTTTTTGTTTCTCAAGTGTGGGTGATTGAAATTATCTACCCAATGCATCCTTAAGTGCGGTTAAGCATAAGGCAATATTCTCTTTTCTAGAAGAATGACCCATCAAACCAATACGCCATACTTTGCCTGCATAAGCACCAAGGCCTGCGCCGATTTCTAAATTGTAATCATTTAACAAAATAGAGCGAACTGCAGCATCGTCAGCACCTTCAGGAATAAACACTGAATTAAGCTGTGGAAGGCGATCAGCCTCATCAACTAAGAAATTAATGCCCATAGCTTCAAGGCCGGTTTTTAATTCTTCATGGTTTGTTTTGTGACGTGCCCAAGAATTTTCCAAGCCTTCTTCTGAAATCATTACTAAAGACTCATGCAAGCCGTATAGCGTGTTTACCGGCGCTGTGTGATGGTAAGTACGTTTTGCACCCTCACCCCAGTAACCCATGACTAAGTTTAAATCTAAGAACCAAGAAGTAACCGCTGTTTTACGATTTTTAACTTTGGTTAATGCACGTTCGTTAAAACTAACCGGCGAGATACCCGGCATTGCTGAAAGACATTTTTGTGTGCCTGAGTAAATCGCATCAATTTCCCATTCGTCAACACGTAGCTCAGTGCCAGCTAATGACGTCACTGCGTCTACAATCGTTATGCAATCGTTATCATGTGCAATTTTACAAAGTGCTTTCGCATCAGAGCTTGCACCGGTTGAGGTTTCAGCATGAACAAATGCTAAGATTTTTGCATCAGGATTGTCTTTTAAAGCTTGCTCAACTTTATCAGTTGATACCGCGCTACCCCAGTCATCTTCAACAACAACTGCTTCACCACCAAAACGCGTGATATTTTCTTTCATGCGCATACCGAATACACCGTTGATACACACAACGACTTTGTCACCAGGCTCAACCAAGTTAGCAAAACAAGTTTCCATACCGGCAGAACCTGGCGCTGAAACTGGCATGGTTAATTCATTTTCAGTTTGGAAAATGTACTTTAAACCTTCTTTGGTTTCATTCATCATCCCAACAAAAGCAGGATCTAAGTGACCGATTGTTGGACGTGCCATTGCTGATAAGATTCTAGGGTGTACGTCAGAAGGGCCTGGACCCATTAAAGTTCTAATTGGTGGATTAAATGATTTCATAGTCTTTTTGTGGTTAATAAAATTAAATAAGCCATTATAATTGCTTGCATGTCTATAGTCCAAGAATTATCTCGCGCTTTACCTAAGGGTATTGTCATTACTGGTGAGGAAAATACACGCCCGTTCGAGTGCGATGGCCTGAGTGTGTATCGACAAAAGCCTTTGGCTGTAGCCTTGCCTGAGAGTGTTGAGCAAATTAAACAGATTTTAAAAATCTGTAAAGCCAACAATACACCTGTAGTCACCCGTGGTGCAGGTACGGGCTTGGCGGGCGGTGCGATGCCATTAGAGCAGTCAATTGTATTGGGCTTGTCAAAACTTAATAAAGTGAAATCCATTGATGCTAAAAATCAATTAGCCGTGGTAGAGCCGGGGGTGAGAAATATCGCCATTAGTGAAGCAGTAGCTGACCATGGTTTGTATTACGCACCTGATCCATCTAGCCAAATCGCTTGTACGATTGGCGGTAACGTGGCTGAAAATTCAGGTGGCGTGCATTGTCTTAAATATGGTTTAACGGTACACAATATCGAATCTTTAACAATGCTCACTATGGATGGCGAGGAGCTGACACTAAGTCGTGAAGATGACGGCATGGGCTTATTGGCGCTGATGAATGGGTCTGAGGGCTTGCTAGGCATTATGATTGAAATTACGGTCAAATTAACACCGACTCCACAACTCGCTAGAGTGGTGATGGCAGCTTATGATTCAGTACGTGATTGTGCCAATGCCGTGGCTGATATTATTAAAGCCGGCATCATCCCCGCAGGCTTAGAAATGATGGATAAGTTTGCCATTGAAGC
>JAQWRQ010000052.1 GCA_029243595.1 Gammaproteobacteria bacterium
ACCCGCGGGTTTGAACCAAATACTATAATCCTTTTTATCGAGTAATAATTCAGGTTTGTCAACAACAGAAGATAAGATTTTTTCATTAAAGTAGATAAATACTTCATCACCTGCCTTAAGTGGTTTTTTCACACGACGAACTCGATTGGTTTTCTTGCCGCTTTTTAACCAGACACAGCCTTTATCCAAAGCTGATTTAAGTACTTGTTTTGATAAGGGGGTGGCGTTAGCCAACACATCAATCAATAAAGCTTGATTAGATTGATTAATAATTTTTTGTTCAATGATGCGCTGCATAAAATTTATTTTAAATTTAAAATAGACCTTATGAACACAATACGACGTTTTTTATTTAAAGATCTTGATATACGCGGCCAGCACTTGTCTATTGACACTGCTTGGCAATCAATGACTCAAGATCGTGGCTATTCTAAGCAAGTCAGACAACTGTTCGGTGAGTTGAGTGCTTTGGCAATAATGTTAGCGAGTAGCATAAAGCACCAGGGTAAGCTAACCATGCAAATGCAGGGTGATGGCACTGTAAGTTTATTACTGATTGAAGTAACACATGATTTAAAAATACGAGGCATGGTAAGGTCTGAAGGCGCTATTAAGGATAGTGATAATCTAGATGCAGTATTAGGTGAAGGGCAGATGGTTGTCACTTTGTATAATGCACAAACCGATTCTAGTTTTCAATCACTCATCCCTAGAAATCCATTAGGTTTAATACCAACGTTTGAAGATTATTTTTCACAATCAGAGCAGTTAGACTCAAAACTTTGGGTGTCATCAACTAAAGATAACTTGTCTGCCATGTTGATTCAAAAAATGCCAGAAACTAAAAATACTGATAAAGAAGACTGGAATAGAATAACAGCACTTGCAAGCACAACAACCGATGAAGAATTATGCAGTTTAGATGCAGAGCAATTATTACATCGACTTTTTCATGAAGAGACTGTTGAGTTGTTTGAAGATAATAATATTAACTACGAGTGCCATCAAAATCGGCAACGTTTTGAGAAAATCATTTTTGACTTGGGTGAACAAGATGCACGCAATTTATTAGAAGAGCAGGGTGAAATATCAATTCACAATGAAATTTGCAACGAACATTTGTTTTTCAACAAACAAGACTTAGATAGTATTTTTTCGAAGTAAATGTACACAAAATGTACATATCTGACTAATTTGATAGTTAGGAAGCGAAAAAAAAGGCCACAAGGCCTTTAGTAATATGGGGCGAGAAACGGGTCTTGAACCCGCGACAACCGGAATCACAATCCGGGGCTCTACCAACTGAGCTATTCCCGCCATAAACTTGGTGCGCCCTTCAGGATTCGAACCTGAGGCCTACGGCTTAGAAGGCCGTTGCTCTATCCAGCTGAGCTAAGGGCGCATAAACCTAAAATAGGTGTTTTCTCTGTTGAAGTCCATAAGGGTTCATAGAGGCTTATGAGCAAATTTATAAATATGGTCGGAGTGAAAGGATTTGAACCTTCGACCACCTGGTCCCAAACCAGATACGCTACCAAGCTGCGCTACACTCCGAAAAAACAATAATTATACTTTGTTAAGCGCCTTAGTCAATGCTTAATTCATCCCAAATGCTATCAATCTTATCGATAACTGACTGATCCATGGTGATAGATTCACCCCATTCTCGGTCAGTTTCGCCTGGGAGCTTGTTGGTAGCATCGATGCCCATTTTTGACCCTAGGCCAGACACAGGTGAGGCAAAGTCAAGATAATCAATCGGCGTATTGTCAATAAGCGTGGTGTCACGTGTTGGATCGACACGGGTGGATATTGCCCAAATTACTTCTTTCCAATTTTTTACATCAATATCATCATCCACTACAATCACAAATTTGGTGTACATGAATTGACGTAAGAACGACCAAACGCCCATCATTACTCGTTTGGCATGGCCAGGGTATTGCTTCTTCATACTGACAATCGCCATACGATAAGAGCAAGCTTCTGGCGGAAGGTAAAAATCAGTGATTTCTGGGAATTGTTGTTGTAGTAGTGGTACAAATACTTCATTGAGCGCTACACCGAGTACAGCGGGTTCATCAATCGGTTTACCTGTATAGGTGGAATGATAAATTGGATTTTTTCTGTGGGTGATTCTCTCAACTGTAAAGACAGGAAAACTTTCTACTTCGTTGTAATAGCCGGTGTGATCACCGAACGGACCTTCATCTGCCATTTCACCTGGATTAAGCACACCTTCTAAGATGATTTCTGCATTTTCTGGCACTTGTAAGTCGTTACCTATACATGAGCAAACTTTGGTTTTTTTGCCACGTAGTAAGCCAGCAAAGGCGTATTCACTCAAACTGTCAGGAATTGGGGTAACCGCAGCTAACGTGGTGGCTGGATCAGCACCTAGAGCTACTGCAACTGGATATGGTTTACCAGGGTATTTTTCGCACCAATCTTTAAAATCTAGCGCACCACCACGGTGTGATAACCAGCGCATAATTAGCTTATTTTTACCAATCACTTGTTGGCGATAAATACCTAGATTTTGACGCTTTTTAAGTGGGCCTTTGGTAATGGTTAAACCCCAAGTAACTAATGGAGCGGCGTCTTTTGGCCAGCAAGTTTGAATGGGTAATTTGGATAAATCAACTTCATCACCCTCAATAATCACTTCTTGACATTGACCTTTTTTAACCGATTTAACCGGCATGTTAAGCACTTGTTTGAGTACCGGTAGTTTTTTAATGGCGTCTTTTAATCCTTTAGGTGGCTCAGGTTGTTTGAGTTCGGCTAGCAGCTTACCCAGATCTCGCAAAGCGGCCAAATCTTCTTGCCCCATAGCCATCGCCACGCGTCGTGTGGTGCCAAATAAGTTGGCTAATACGGGTATGTCAGAGCCATTAACATTCTCAAATAATAACGCAGGGCCTTCTTTATCTAGCGTGCGACGACAAATTTCTGTAATTTCTAAATTAGCATCAACTGGTGTTGATATGCGCTTGAGTTCGCCTTGTTTTTCTAGTTCGGAGATAAATTCTCGTAAATCTTGGTATTGCATATTATTCGAAGTAAGTATTGTGCGCTGCAAGCTCGGCTTCATTGGCAAGTACTATTTTTATTTTGGCGCGTGTATTATCGACCCTGATAATTGCACTTGCTTCAGTACCGTCGTCGTTGTCATTGCTGTTATCACTAAATAGGGTGGATTGACCACCTGTCATTGCTAAATAAACTTGCGCCAAAATCTGTGCATCGAGTAGTGCGCCATGTACAGTACGTGCACTGGAATCAATCTCAAAGCGACGGCAAAGGGCGTCAAGGTTATGCATCGTGCCTGGTCGTTGTTGCTTGGATACTTCTAGTGAATCAATGATGGCGCAATTGTCTTCAATACGCTGATCAAGGCCCATGAGTTTAAGCTCGTGGTTTAAAAAACCTAAGTCAAACGGCGCGTTATGGATAACTAAAGTTGCACCTTCGACATACTCTAAAAATTCCTCGGCAATTTCTTCAAATTTTGGTTTTCCTTTTAAAAAACTGTCTTTAATGCCGTGAATCCTTTCAGAGTCACCTACTAAGCGGTCAGGCTGAATATATTGTTGGTATTCATTATTTTCTGTAATTTCACGATCAATAATTTCGGTGCAACCAATTTCAATGATACGATGACCTTCTGAGGGTTCAATACCCGTGGTTTCAGTGTCTAGAACAATTAGTCTTTCCATCAAATATCTCTTGGGTTTGTTTTCGTGTAAAATTACTTCATTTTATCGTATTATAAATTAGAATTATGGCAAGAGTAACTGTTGAAGAGTGTTTAGATTTTGTTGATAATCGTTTTGAATTAGTATTGGTTGCAGCCAAGCGTGCACACCAGTTAAGTTCAGGTGGTTACAGATCAACTTTAGATGTTGGTAAAGACAAACCAACGGTAGTTGCCCTTAGAGAAATTGAGGCAGGTTTAATTAATGCTTCAATCTTAACCGAAGAGTACGCAATGGAGGAAGAGCTTACTGCACAGCAAAAAGTTCAAGACGCCGCTACCACTCAAGAAGTTGAAGCAGAATTATCAGTAGCAGCTGTTGATGAAGGTGTTGACGAAGTGACTGAAGTGGTTGATACTGAAGCCTAGTTTCAAACACTTAATGAATTCAATAAAATGACGCTTTTGCGTCATTTTTTTTCGCCCCTATAAAATATATAGGTATGATTTAAAGCTTTATTTTTATTCAAAGAAAAACCCATGAAAACCTATCCAATTGCACAATCAAATAGAACACCTTTATGTGATGAAGCAACTTATAAAGCCATGTATGCTGAGTCAATTAACGATTCTGATACATTTTGGCCTAAACAAGCCAAGCTATTTTTAGATTGGGATAAGGATTGGGGAAAAACTTCAACTGTTGACTACAATCAAGGCCAAATCGAGTGGTTTAAAGGCGGAGAGTTAAACGTTGCTTACAATTGTATTGACCGGCATCTGAGTGAACGTGCTGATCAAGTGGCTATTATTTGGGAAGGCGATAACCCTGATGTAAGTGAATCAGTTACCTACCAACAGCTACACGATAGAGTTGCAAAATTTGCCAATGGTTTAAAAAAACTGGGTGTTAAAAAAGGTGACCGTGTTTGTATTTATATGCCGATGATTTTAGAGGCGAGCTACGCTATGCTAGCTTGTGCTCGCATTGGGGCGATTCATTCAGTCGTGTTTGGTGGCTTTTCACCTGAAGCGCTTAAAGATAGAATCCTAGATTCAGAATGTAAGGTTGTTATTACTGCTGACGAAGGTGTACGTGGCGGCAAGGCGGTTTAACAAAGGTGCTAATCAAATTAGAGTCCAAAAGCTATATTATTAGAGACTCTAATCCTACTGACAAAAGAAGTAAGATTGTTCGTTTAACGAAGCTGGGTGTTGATTTTATTGAAAAACACTATCCAGTTGT
>JAQWRQ010000014.1 GCA_029243595.1 Gammaproteobacteria bacterium
ATGCTAAAGCTGCAGGTACTGCAACTTCAACTGAAGTAGCTAAGTAATTTATTACTTAACCTCGCTAAGCATCACTTAGTAGGCCTAGGCTTACTAAGTAGCCAAGCTAAAACCACCCGAGAGGGTGGTTTTTTTATGGGTGATCATAAGTTATTTTTTATCTAAATATTGGTTGTAAAGTGTATTTTAATTAGTATAATTCACATCTGAATATTGATATTTTGTTGATGTTCTTTTCCTCTTTTTTATAACTAAATACATGGAGATAACTATGAAAACATTAGTACAAGCAGTAGCAATCGCTACCGTAGTTGCAGCAACTTCTGCATCTGCATTTTTCGGTAATAACAACAATGGTTGGGGTGGTAACAACTCTAATTGGGGTCCTTTCAGTGGTGGCAACAACATGGGTCCATTTAGCGGCGGTTCTAACGCTGGCCCTATGAATGGTGGCTCTAACTGGGGTCCATTCTCAGGTGGTAACAACATGGGTCCATTTGGTGGTGGTTCTAACATGGGTCCTTTCAACGGTGCTCAAAACTGGGGTCCTTTCCAGGGTGGTAACAAGTGGTTGAACAACACCGACTTCGGTCTTAAGTTTGATACTAAGAACTCTACTGACACTAACGCTTCTGGCGCTGCTGACGGTAGAGCTTCTGGTGTTGCTGATGCTAACGCTAAAGGTACTGCTGATGCATACGCTAAAGGCGCTGCTGACGGTTTTGCTAAAGGCCAAGCTGATGCGTACGCTAAAGGCTATGCAGATGCAATGGCTTCAGGTGCGGGAAGCAACGCTCCAGCTGCTGCAAAATAATTAATTTTTAAAATTAGTTAATAAAAGAGGCGCTTATGCGCCTCTTTTTTTTGTCTTTTGTTAATATATTATAAAATCATAATATAATTAGTGTATAATACATTTAAAAGCAATTTTTTATTTTGGGGAATATGAAATGAACAACATGACAAAATTAATATTTACAATTACTTTATTGGCTTCTGGCATTATTAATGCATCACCATGGATGCCGTGGGACAATAACAACAACAACGGTGGTGATAATTTAATGGAATCTTGGATGCCATGGGGTGGAAGTTCTAACTCTAACTCTAATTTCAATCCTTTTTCTGGTGGTAATAATTTCGGCCCAATGGACAGCATGACTAAATGGGGTCCTTTCAACTCAGGATCAGATTTCGGCCCAATGGATGGTATGACTAATTGGGGTCCAATGAATTCAGATGCTGACTGGGGTCCAATGAGTACAGTTAACAACTGGGTAAATGACACTGAGTTTGGTGTTCATTTTAAAACTAATAACAAAACAGAAAACACTGGCTATGCACGTGCAGACGGTAAGTATGCAGGTGAGTTACAAAATCGCATGTCCGGTCAAGGAAAAAACTACGCTACAGGTAATGCTGATCAATACTACAAAGGTCAAATTGACAACCAAGGTCAAGCTAGAGGCCAAGGTCGTTACGAGGGTTACGGTAGACAAGGTTTCTTTGGTTATGTGCCTGCCAATGGCAACTATTTCCCTGCACCATCTTATTAAACAAAAATAACTGATTTTTAGATTGACTCAAATCTAGTTTCCGTTATAATTTCACTTTTATTCCTCGATAGCTCAGCTGGTAGAGCAACGGACTGTTAATCCGTTTGTCGGTGGTTCGAGCCCACCTCGAGGAGCCAATTAAATAAAGGCCTATCCTATGCGATAGGCTTTTTTTATGTCTGAGTGAAAACACTGGGTGCTTGATGGGCGTCCATTTTTATGATTTAGCTTGTTACTGTATAATTTAACATCATGTCGTTAGAACTTAAAAATCTTCACTCTTATCCAAAATTTTGGCCTCATAAAAAAGGGCTTGTTCCTGCACCACTGCTACCTATGTCTCGCAAAGAAATGGACGGGTTGGGCTGGGATAGTTGCGACATTATTATTGTGACTGGCGATGCCTATGTAGATCATCCGAGTTTTGGTATGGCAATTATTGGTCGCCTGCTAGAGTCTCAAGGGTTTCGTGTGGGGATTATTTCTCAGCCTGATTGGCATTCTGCCGATGACTTTCGTCAACTAGGAAAGCCCAATCTATTTTTTGCTGTTGCATCTGGCAATATGGATTCTATGGTGAATCATTACACCGCTGAAAAAAGACCGCGTTCTGATGATGCTTATACAGCTGGCGGTGTAGCAGGTAAACGACCTGATCGTGCGACGACTGTTTACACTCAGCGTGCTAAGGAAGCTTTTAAGGGTGTTCCTGTTATTATTGGTGGCATTGAAGCCAGTTTAAGGCGTATTGCACAATATGATCACTGGTCACAAACCATTCGTCGTTCTATCCTGCCTGACTCCAAGGCAGATTTACTGCTTTTTGGTAATGCTGAACGCGCTGTGGTTGAGGTGGCGCATCGGGTGGCAGCAGGTGAAAATATCAAAGAAATTACTGATATTCGTGGTACGGCTTATATGCGACAAGGCATTCCTGAAGGCTGGACAGTTTTAGATTCATGCGAAATTGATGGTGATAAGAGCTTGGTTCATCCGCAAACGGACCCTTATGCAGATACATCTGCCAAGGATAAGCAGGGTTGTGGTGATAAGAATAACCAGGGCAAACCTAGCGCAATTGACCCTAATCAGGGGGCGGTTCAGGTGATTGATTTTGACCATCGAACCAAAGGCTTAAAGCGAGAAAGTACGGTTATCCGCCTGCCTTCTTTTGAACAAGTGGCAAATGATCGTTATCTGTATGCACATACGTCACGCGTATTTCATCTAGAAACAAATCCGGGCAATGCAAGAGCTTTAGTACAGCGCCATGGTGAGCGCGATGTTTGGTTAAATCCACCACCGATTCCTTTATCTATGGAAGAGTTCGATAGTGTATTTGAATTGCCTTATACACGCCATCCACATCCTGCTTATGGCGAGCTAAAGGTTCCTGCCTTTGACATGATTCGTTTTTCAATTAATATTATGCGTGGCTGTTTCGGTGGTTGTACTTTTTGTTCTATTACCGAGCATGAAGGGCGCATTATTCAAAGTCGCTCTGAAGATTCTGTGATTCGTGAAATTGAGACTATCCGCGATACAGACGAAGAATTTAAGGGTAATATTTCTGACCTCGGTGGCCCAACGGCTAACATGTATCGCTTGCAGTGTAAAGACACCAAAATAGAATCTGCCTGCCGGCGTCTTAGCTGTGTCTATCCTGGTATTTGTCCAAATCTGGGGACCGACCATAAGCCACTGACTAAATTGTACCGGCGTGCGCGCAAACTAGAAGGTGTTAAGCGTGTTTTTATTGCCTCGGGTCTGCGTTATGATTTAGCGGTTCGTGATCCTGAATATATCAAAGAATTGGTCACTCATCACGTAGGCGGGCGTTTGAAAATTGCACCTGAACATACTGAAGAAGATACCTTGTCAAAAATGATGAAGCCAGGTATTGGGTCATATTATCAATTTAAAAAACTGTTTGATCGTTATTCTAAACAGGCAGGAAAAGAACAATATTTAATTCCTTACTTTATCTCATCACACCCTGGCACCAGCGACAAAGACATGTTAAATCTAGCGCTTTGGTTAAAGCGTAATGATTTTAAACCTGATCAAGTGCAAGCCTTTATTCCTACTCCTTTGGCAATAGCTTCCGCCATGTATCACACTGAATTAAATCCACTGAAGAAAATCACTCGACGTTCAGAATCAGTCAAAACTCCTCGCAGTGGACAACAACGAAAATTGCATAAAGCTTTTTTGCGCTATCATGATCCTAAAAACTGGGATGTGTTAAGGCGGGCGTTAAAACAAATGGGCCGCAGTGATTTAATCGGTAATAGGGAAGAATGTTTGGTGCCTTATACTAAAGTGAGTGGCACATCAAAACCACAGCATTCACGAAGAAGAAGTAATGATTTTCATCATCGTATTCCTGTGAGAAAACAGACTAAAAAGCGATAGAAGAAGGTAATATTTCTAGACGTGATTTAAGGGTTTTTCATTGTTCAAAAAGAACTTTATTGTTGATAAAAATACCTATAATAACAATCACTCAGCGCTGAGGGGGAGAGCGAAAGAAGCGTCTTGTGTTTTAAAGCACAACTTAGTGTTGAGACTATCCAACGTTGCTGAATCGAGTAACGGATTATAATTATTTTCTTGATTAACCTACTAGAATAAGTATTAGGTTAATTTTCAACGATTAAGTTTACCGGTGCCAATCATGATCGCGTTTAATTTGGTTAAACCTAATTTCACTTTGGCGAGTTCTTTCTATCATTTTCTGAGATCTTTGTTCGTACCATTCGTATGGCTTAACTTTATCTTCAAAGTTATTTTTGGATACTTCCGTGATTGGAAATCTGTGGGCAGAATTTGGAGATGCGTAGAGTGTTGAGCTAATCAGTATTACGATTGTTGAGAGAGTTTTTGATATTATATGTTTCATTTTTACGATGGTATTGACAAGATGCTTTACGAATCAATATACACCTTAAAAAAAGAAATGTTATGCTTTTTAGGAGTTAAACACCACTTAGTCGAGTAACAGCTTGTTCAATATTATCCATACTGGTGGCAAACGAAAAACGCACATAACCTGGCGCACCAAAGGCTGAACCCGGTACTAGGGCAATATTTAATTCTTCTAAGCAATAGGTAGATAATTCAACATCATCTTTTAAACCAAGACGCTTAATTAAGCCTTCTACTCTTGGGAAGGAATAGAATGCACCTTGTGATCTTGGGCATTCAACACCGTCAATGGCGTTTAGCGCATTAACGATATATTCATGACGTTCTTCGAATGCATCAACCATTGTGCCGATAATACTTTGGTCGCCATTCAGCGCTTCTAATGCAGCTGCTTGGGCGATAGAACATGGGTTGGAGGTTGATTGGCCTTGAATCTTCTTCATAGCTTTAATGATAGCTTCTGGGCCTGCACCATAACCAATGCGCCAGCCTGTCATGGCGTAGCCTTTAGATACACCATTAAGAATAATAGTACGATCTTTAAGTGAGGTGTCGGCCATCACAATATTAACAAAATCATCCTCACCCCAGCGAATATGCTCGTAGATATCATCAGTGATAATCAGTACATGAGGGTGGTTTGAGAGCACATTTGCGAGTGCTTTTAGTTCGTCTTTTGTATAAACAGCACCGGTTGGATTGGAAGGGCTGTTCATCACAAATAATTTAGTATTGCTGGTAATGCTAGCTTCTAATTGCTCGGGCGTGATTTTAAAATCTTGCTCTAAACCTGTTTCTACAATGACTGGCGTGGCTTCACCCAAGATAACCATGTCTGGATAACTAACCCAATAAGGCGCAGGAATGATAACCTCATCGCCTTTATTAAGTACAGCTTGGCATAAGTTGTAAAACACTTGTTTGCCACCAGATGACACCATGACTTCAGTAGCCGAGTAGTCTAGATCGTTCTCACGTTTAAATTTGTCGATAATGGCGTTTTTAAGATCTGGCGTACCATCAACTGCTGTGTAGCGTGTTTGTCCGTTTTTAATGGCATCAATGCCAGCTTGCTGGATATTTACTGGCGTATCAAAGTCTGGTTCACCTGATCCCATCGGTACAATTTGAATGCCTTGAGCCTTAAGTTCATTGGCTTTAGCGGTAACCGCAAGTGTGGCTGAAGGCTTTACTTTTCCAACCCGATCTGAAAGAATTGTCATTGTCTTTTAAATTGTTTAAAATCGAAGGTTTTATGTTAATGAAAAATCATTTGTTGTGGGCAAGAAATTTCAACTAGAATCTCAATTTTCTCCAACTGGAGATCAGCCAAAGGCTATTAAGGCTTTAGTAGATGGCGTGAATGCTGGCGAGAAGTTTCAGACCTTACTTGGTGTGACAGGTTCGGGTAAGACATTCACTCTGGCAAATGTGATCAAGCAAACCAAGCGTGCCAGCCTAATTATGGCACCTAATAAGACATTAGCTGCCCAGCTATACAGTGAAATGAAAGAATTCTTCCCTAATAATGCGGTGGAATACTTTGTCTCGTATTATGATTATTATCAGCCAGAAGCTTATGTGCCGGCAAGTGATACTTATATTGAAAAAGATTCATCAATCAACGAGCAAATCGAGCAAATGCGTTTGTCTGCCACCAAGGCTTTGCTTGAACGCGATGACGTTATCATTATTGCCAGTGTTTCAGCCATTTATGGTTTGGGTGATCCAGAAAGTTATATGCAAATGCTATTACACTTGAGCGTGGGTGAGGTGATCAACCAACGAGAGATTCTTTCGCGCTTGTCTCAAATGCAATACACACGTAATGACGTGACTTTAATACGAGGGCACTTTAGAGTCAAAGGTGAGGTGATTGACATTTTCCCAGCAGATTCTGAAGAAGAAGCCATACGTGTTGAAATGTTTGATGATGAAATCGAGGCAATTTATTGGTTTGATCCATTAACGGGTGAAAAACTCAAATCATTACAGCGTATTACCATTTACCCGCAAACGCATTACGTTACCCCTAAATCTAAAATTTTAAATACTTTGGATGATATTAAAGCCGAGCTTAAGGTTAGACGTAAGGAACTACTATCAATGAATAAATTGGTAGAAGAGCAGCGCCTAACTCAACGTGTACAAATGGATATTGAGATGATGCGTGAGCTGGGTTATTGCAACGGCATTGAAAATTATTCACGTTATTTATCTGGCAGAAAAGAGGGTGAAGCACCACCGACACTCATGGATTATTTACCTGACAATGCATTGGTAATTTTGGATGAGTCACATGTGACAGCAAGCCAGATTGGTGGTATGTATAAGGGCGATAGGGCGCGTAAAAAAACACTAGTGGAATTTGGCTTTAGACTGCCTTCAGCATTAGACAATAGACCATTAAAATTTAACGAATTTGAAGACCGCGCACATCAGTGCATTTTAGTATCGGCCACGCCAGCAGCTTACGAGCTTGAAGTGTCTAATGTGATTGCCGAACAAGTGGTTAGACCAACTGGATTACTCGACCCTGAAATTGATGTACGCCCGGTGGATACGCAAGTAGATGATTTACTGAGCGAAATACACAAATGCGTAAAAGTAGGTGAGCGCGTGTTGGTGACTACACTAACCAAACGCATGTCTGAGCAACTCAGTGATTATTTGAATGATCATGGCGTTAAAGTGCGTTACTTGCATTCTGATATCGATACCGTTGAGCGTGTGGAAATCATTCGTGATTTGCGCCTTGGTGTGTTTGATGTATTGGTGGGCATTAACTTGTTACGAGAAGGTTTAGATATTCCTGAGGTATCGTTGGTGGCGATTTTGGATGCTGATAAAGAGGGCTTTCTTCGTTCTGAGCGTTCACTGATTCAAACCATGGGAAGGGCGGCGCGTAATGTAAATGGCAGGGCAATTTTATATGCCGATCGAATCACAGGGTCAATGGAGCGTGCTATGAATGAAACCAATAGACGTCGAGAAAGACAAGAAGCTTACAACAAAAAACACAACATTACACCAAAAGGTGTGGTGAAGCCGATTATTAATATTCTAGATACGGATATTACCAGTCAAGAAAATGACGATAATATGGTGAATGAAAACATTCAAAAGCAGCTTTCTCCGGTGCAATTAGCCAAAGAGATTAAAGCACTAGAAAAACAAATGTATGCTTTTGCAGAAGAGCTAAAATTTGAGAAAGCAGCAGATGTGCGTAACCAAATAAAACAACTTAAAGATGGTCAATTTAAACATTAACGAAATATTCTACTCGCTACAAGGTGAGGCGCGTGAAGTGGGTTTGCCAACGGTATTTGTACGTTTGACTGGCTGCCCGTTACGTTGTACTTATTGTGATACTGAATACGCCTTTAAGGGCAAGAATATGCTTAGTATTAATGAGATACTCGCTGAAGTTAAGCAATACAATACAAAGTATGTCTGCGTGACTGGTGGCGAGCCACTCGCCCAAATTGATTGCCATGTTTTGTTAGATGCACTCGCTAAAGATAATTACCAAGTGTCATTAGAGACCAGCGGTAGTATTGATATTAGCGCTGTGAACTCAGCCGTATCGATTGTAATGGATATTAAAACGCCATCATCAAATGAATCCAAGCACAATAAATATGACAATATTGCCAAGCTTAAGGTTAAGGACCAACTAAAGTTTGTGATTGGATCCAAAGCCGATTTTGACTGGAGTGTTGAAATAGTTAACCAATATCCAACCGAAGCTGGTGTTTTATTCTCGCCGGTGTTTGATGCAATAACACCAACACAGCTGGCTGATTGGATTCTAGATCAGCAACTAAATGTACGCATGCAAGTGCAAATGCACAAACTACTCTGGGGTGATGAGCCTGGTAAGTAACTACTGAGTAGTAATCTTCTTAATCTGTGATATTGGCTTATCTAACTTTGGAATTGATACCTTTAAAATACCGTCTTTAAAGTCTGTGCTGATATTGTCTTTGTCGCCATCACTAGGAATAGATAACGAATGAGAGAAACTACTTGATGAGCGAGAGCTTTGATTGTCGGAATTTTTTTCACTGCTGTGAATACCCTTAATTAACAACCTGTTTTGATTGGTTGAGACGTCTAAGTTAGCCTTATCAAGATCTGATATCTTAATTTCAACCACATAGCTATTACTGCCTTTATCAAAGTATTGCCTTGATTGTGGATTAAAACGATTTGCCGAATATTGTAGTCGGTTTATCTCATGGTCTAGTTGTTGAAATTGTCGATTAAAGTCGCGCCAGAACCCATCGTTAAATCCCTGGTTAAAAAACCCTGATTGAAAAGGCCCGTGTGCACTTGCTAGAGTTGATGCTAATAGTGCGATGATTGGTAAGATTTTGTTCATATGCCGCCTCTAACATTTATTAATATAGTTATATTGTACAAATGTTAAGGCAGATTTTCAAGTGTTATTAAGCCAGCTTGTCATCTGCTACGTGATAAGTAGGGTCTTCTAAAATATTAACTTCTACTAAGTTTTTAGCAGTTTTAAGCAATAATCGACACTCAGCACTAAGGTGCTGTAAGTGCAAAGTTTTACCCGCTCTTCTGTAACGCTCAGCCAGTTTATCGATGGCCTGAATAGCAGAGTGGTCTAATGCTCTAGCATCTTCAAAGTCAATATATACATCGTCTGTATCTGATTTAGGGTCAAACAATTCTTGAAAGTGTTCTTTTGAAGCAAAGAATAAAGTGCCTTTAACTTTATAGACGTTATCACCATTGTCATTTTGAGTTTGCTTAATATAAATTTTACTGGCTGATTCCCACGCGAAAGATAGGGCAGATAGAATGACGCCAACAACGACTGCTAAAGCCAAATCACTAGTCCATAAAGTGATTACCGCAACTGAGATACCAGTAATGACATCTAGCACCGGCACCTTGCCAAACAACCTTAATGTGCACCATTGGAATGTGCCGATCACCACCATCATCATCACGCCAACCAATACAGCAATAGGAATCATTTCAACATATTCAGATAAGTAAACAATGAATGCTAATAGCGCAAGCGAAGCAACAATACCCGATAAGCGACCACGACCACCTGATTTGACATTAATAATACTCTGGCCCACCATGGCACAACCACCCATACCACCAAAAAGCCCGGTTACTGAGTTTGCAAGACCTTGGCCAACACTTTCGCGGTTGGGTTGTCCGGTAGTTTCTGTTAGATCATCAACAAGATTTAAGGTTAACAAACTTTCAATTAGACCAACTGCTGCTATTGTGACTGCAAAAGGAAATATCAGCTTTAACATCTCTAAGTCAAATGGCACATTTGGCATGTGGAAGGGCGGAAAGCCACCTTTAATAGAGGCTATATCACCAACGGTGCGTGTTTCAATACCTAGAGTAATTACTGCTAAAGTGCCCGCAATGACTGCAACTAAGATTGCAGGTACGGTCTTAGTAATTTTTGGCAAGAAATGAATAACCGCCATGGTTGCTGCGGCAATGGCTAGCATAATCATTAATGGTTCGCCAGTAATCCATGTGCCATCTTTTAATTCAAACTGCTTAATTTGCCCGGCAAAGATTACTAAAGCGATACCGTTAACAAAGCCTAAAAACACAGGGTGCGGCACTAAGCGAATGAATTTACCTAACTTAAGTAAGCCAAATAATATTTGCAAGAATCCAGCCAAGATTACTGCAGCAAATAAATACTCTGTCGCCTGGGCAAGTGTAGCGCCTTGCTCAAGAACTAAAGCAATTAAAGGGGCAACTACTACAGCGATTGCACCTGTTGCGCCAGAAATCATACCTGGGCGACCGCCTGCAATTGAAGTCACTAAACCAATAGTAAAGGCAGCATACAAACCAACCAGCGGATTAACACCAGCAATTATGGCAAAAGCAACCGCTTCAGGCACCAATGCAAGGGCAACAGTTAGGCCGGATAAAATATCGTTTTTAGGGTTTGCAGAAGCGTACTTATTAATCAGTGTAAACAACATGTTGGGTCCTTGTGGTTTTTTAAGGCGCTATGCTTTAGCTGGCACAACGGGTGTAGAAGATTTAACGCCCGTGTTTTGTGCACGATGACGCATCACATGATCCATGATCGTCATCGCCAACATAGCTTCAGCAATCGGGGTGGCACGAATACCAACACATGGATCATGGCGACCCTTGGTGATTACTTCAATAGGGTTTCCTTCTTTATCAATACTCTCAACAGGTAAACGCAAACTTGAAGTTGGTTTAAGCGCGATTGAAACTAGTACATCTTGGCCCGAGCTAATACCACCCAATGTACCACCTGCATGGTTGGATTTAAAGCCGTCAATAGTAATAGCATCACGATGCTCAGTACCTTTTTGAGTGATTGAGTTAAATCCTGCGCCAATCTCAATACCTTTAACCGCGTTAATACTCATCATGCCGTGGGCAATATCAGCTTCTAGGCGATCAAAGATTGGCTCGCCTAATCCGGCAGGCATGTTGCTGGCTACTACGTTAACACGTGCACCGATTGAATCGCCTGATTTACGTAGCGCATCCATGTAATCTTCTAGCTCTTTAACTTTGTTTGCATCAGGGCAGAAGAACGGATTGTTGTGTACTTCATTCCAGTCAAAATTATCAAAAGTAATCGGGCCGAGTTGTGATAAATAGCCTTTGATTTCAATACCTAGACTTTCTTTTAAATATTTCTTGGCAATACCACCACAAGCAACACGCATCGCCGTTTCACGAGCAGAAGATCGGCCACCACCACGGTAATCTCTAAAACCATATTTTTGATCGTAAGTATAGTCTGCATGGCCAGGGCGGAAAGTGTTGGCGATGTTGCCGTAGTCTTTTGAGCGTTGATCGGTGTTTTGAATAATTAGCGCAATTGGCATACCGGTAGTTTTGCCTTCGAAGGTACCGGATAAAATTTTTACTAAGTCTTCTTCACGACGTTGTGTGGTGTGGCGAGAAGTACCTGGCTTTCTAAGATCAAGATCACCTTGAAGGTCAGCTTCAGTCAGTGCTATCCCTGGAGGGCAGCCATCAACAATACCAATCAGCGCCTCACCATGTGATTCACCTGCAGTGGTGACGGTGAATAATTTTCCAAAAGAATTGCCAGACATAGGGTTAACTCAAGTATTAATATGTCGTTGATTATACCTAGCTAAGTGCTTATTTCGCTAGTTTGTTGTACAGCCACGCGAATACTAAGCCACCAATTGCCGCATCAAAGAATGCCCAAACCATGCCTGTCAAAACACCCGTAAGACTTAATGAATATCCTAGATAAACGCTTGACATGAAATCAACAATATTATGCAAGTAAGTTGTAGATGTTAACGCAATGATTGACATAATGAGAATGCCTAATGACCATAGAATGCCAAAAGCAAGTGCAACAGCTTTAGTGTCGAGTTTTTTATTCATTACTATCTCCAGTAGTTGTTGATAGTTTTATTGTACGCTGACTTGGTGTGTGTTGGTGCCCTCGAAACGATTTGAACGTTCGACCTGCCGCTTAGGAGGCGGCTGCTCTATCCAGCTGAGCTACGAAGGCAAGTGAGGTATTATCGGTTGATAGAGTGATAAATTCAAGTAATGATTTGATTGAGAATCGATTCAGGGCTGTTGTAGTCAATTTTAATCAATTTGAGCTTATTGTTTGTTTGCAAAACTAAAGACGGAAAGCTATTAACGCCTAATTTTTTCACTAAAGCAATGTCATCGAGCAATAATGCTTGTATTTTAGGGTTGTTTAGGTTTTTTCCAAATTTTTTAATATCAATATCTAGCTGACTAGCTAACTCAATCAACACGTTGTTTTCTGATGGATTTTGAGCATCTAAATAGTATGCTTTTTGAATTAATTGAGTCATTTTCGCCTCTAATTGAGGCTTTTGCTCTCTAACAGCGATAACTGCTCGGCAAGCAGGGTAGGTAGAGCGCTTAGGTTGGCAATTTTTCCAAAAATCATAGTTAAATTTCACCCCCGGAATAGTCATTTCGATTTTTTGCCAATTTTTTTGGATGTAATAACGCATCTCGTCATTCATTTTTTCATCACTATCTGGTGCCAATCCACCCAGCACGTATTGGATATCAATAGAGTTGGGCAATGATTTTTTAACAGACTCCCAAGCACTATTGAATCCATAACACCAAGAGCACATGGGGTCGTGAATATAATAAAGTGTCTGTGAATTCATGCAATTAATTGATGGACAAGCGTAGAATGTATACTACATTAATTAACGAAAAATGGAGTGTTAAGATGCAAAAACAAAGCTTAATGTTTTTACCATTATTATTGGCGGCTCAGCTGTCATTCGCTGGTAGTTACACTGATACAGCAACCGTGACTTCAGTTGACAAAGTGTATCGTGATCACACAATACGTGAACCCTACCAAGACTGTTACATTAAAGAGTTCTATCAAGGAGATAGTGACGGTTCTGCAACCAATGAAATTATTGGTGGTATTTTCGGTGGCTTAATTGGCAATCAATTTGGTGAAGGCAGTGGTAAGGATGCAGCAACAATTGCAGGCACTTTACTAGGTGCATCATTAGCGCATGATGATGAATTGGCGCAGGCTAAAACAGGTAGAGTGGTTAGTAAAGAGGTTTGCGAAACAAAATACAGAACTAGCTCTAACAAGCGCTTAAGTCATTATCGTGTTGAGTATGAATATGACGGTCGAACCTTTACTTACACAACGAAAAATAGACCTTATGCAGATACAGTCAAGGTAAGAGTAGAGGTATCACCTAAATAGTGAAAATAGAAAAAACGTTTGACGAGGTGTCCGAACTTGCAAAAAGTGGCGATGCTAAATATCAGTACGAATATGCATTGATGCTTGAGCTGGGCTTAGGGACTGATAAAGACCTGAATCTAGCCTTTAAATGGTATCAAAAATCTGCCAATCAAGAACACCCTAAAGCACAGTATAATTTAGGCATTTTTTATGCACTTGGTAAGGCTGGTGAGAAAGACATTACCAAGTCAAAATACTGGATACGATGCGCTAATGAAAATGGCTATTCGGGTGCGAGTATTTTTTAAATAAGGACAAACATGAAAGACATTAAGATTGAAGACAGGTTGATTTTTGCACTCGACGTGCCAGAAGTTGGGCAGGCTAAAGATTTGGTGAAACAATTAGACGACAGTGTGACTTTTTATAAAATTGGCATGGAATTATTAATGACCGGCCAGTATTTTGAATTAATGGATTGGTTAATCGCTAAAGATAAAAAAGTCTTTGTTGATCTTAAGTTTTTTGATGTACCAGAAACAGTGGGGCGTACTATTGCTCGCTTAAGCCAAACTGGTGCAACCTTTGCCACCATTCATGGTAATCAGGGATTGATGGAAAAAGCCGCTGAAAACAAGGGTGATCTTAAAGTGCTTGCGGTAACTGCGTTAACCAGTTTGGATCGTGGTGATCTTGATGATTTGGGTTTTGATTGTGATGTACAAGATTTAGTAATCTCTCGAGCTAAGCGCGCGTTTGAAGCAGGTTGTGATGGTGTGGTCTCTTCTGGTCTTGAAGTGCCATTTTTAAGAGAATATGTCGACAATAAACTGATTGCTGTAACGCCAGGTATTCGCCCCGTTGCAAATGATGATGACCAAAAACGTGTGGTGGATGTGGCCACGGCGTTTAAATCTGGCTCAGATTATATTGTGGTCGGTCGTCCGATTAAAAATGCGGATGATCCGTATGCAGCAGCAAGCAATATCCAAGATATTATCAAGACTTGTTTCTAGTTTTTATACCCCCTTGCGGGTATAATTTCGTTCGTTGTTGGCATATCTGCTGATAATATTCTTTATAGTCGCGTAACTCAGTTGGTTAGAGTGCCAGCATGACATGCTGGAAGTCGTCAGTTCAAATCTGACCGTGACTACCAAAACCTTCAATTATTCCAACTTCTCGTATACAATTTACGTCATGAGATTATTGTTGTTGTTTTTATTGTTGTTTAGTAATGCTGCATTGGCAAACGCTGAGCTTTATGAGCGTGGCAGAGAGTACTATTATGGTGATGGTGTTGAACAAGATTATATCAAAGCTTTTAGTGCTTTTTTATATGCAGCTAAGACTGGTCATTTAGAAGCGCAAACCGCTCTAGGGCTTATGCACATTGAAGGTAAAGGTGTAGAGCAAAATGACAAGAAGGGTATAGACCTTTTAAAAAAATCTGCTGATAAAAACAACGCTCAAGCGCAATATTACCTAGGCAGTATGTATTACCTAGGTGTTGGGGTGGAGCGAGATTTAAAGACTGCCCATCAATGGATCAAAAAATCAGCCAGTCAAGGCTATGCGGATGCTCAGCAGAATTTAGCTCTAATGTATGAGCAGGGTAAGGGCATTAAAAAAAATCCAATATTGGCCAATAAGTGGCATTTAGAATCAGCAAAGTCTGGCAATCATGAAGAGCAATATCGCTTAGCAAAAGCCTATCTTGATTCTGAGGATTATAATCAAGCCTTTGTTTGGCTGCTAAAATCTGCCAAACAAAATAATGATCAGGCGCAATATCAGCTTGGGCATTTATTTGCAAATGGCCAAGGTGTACCGCGTGATCATGATCAGGCTTTTATTTGGTACCAACAAGCCATGAAAAACGGCAATGATGAGGTGGTTTATATTTTGGCGGGACTATATGATCAAGGCCTGGGTGCTAAGAAAGATTATCAAAAATCACACAAGCTTTATCAGCAGGCTAAAGCACAAGGTAATTTAGATGCTTATCAAGACATTGCCAGACACTATGAAAAAGGCCAAGGTGTTGAAAGGGATTTAAATAAGGCTTATAACTTTACGATTGCTGCTGCAAGAAAAGGCCACAGCGATTCTCAACGCAGAGTGGTGCAAATGTATAAGCAAGGCGTAGGGGTGGAAAAGTCAATAAGAAAGGCTGAATATTGGTTAAAAAAACTGGCCAAAAAAGGGGATAAACAAGCCAAACAAGACCTTGAAATATTAC
This sequence comes from Gammaproteobacteria bacterium, assembly GCA_029243595.1. Lineage (GTDB taxonomy): Bacteria > Pseudomonadota > Gammaproteobacteria > PS1 > Pseudothioglobaceae > Thioglobus_C. The sequence goes on from JAQWRQ010000014.1 coordinate 15,491, forward strand.
ATAAAAGGTAAGAATCTCCCTGTCTTACTTCTATAGTTTTGATAGGCACTAAAACGCTCGGTAAGGAGTTTTTCCTCCACATTAGACTTGAGTATTAAGTCAACAAATAAAATTAATATAACAAGCTGTGCTACGCCATGCGCATTAGTCAATGTGAGTGCTGAACAAAATAGCAATACACTGGTATACATTGGGTGTCGGATAAAGTGATAAATACCATGAGTAACTAATTGATGTTTGTCTTTTAATGCGGGAACAATATTAAGGTTGCCAGGTTTCATATTGATAACAGCCATGAATCCAATCACAACTGATAGTGCAATGAGTGTAGTGCTTAGTGTATTTAAATGACTGAATTGTGCATTAATAAGTAAATAAATAATGCAACCAAATTGAATAACAACGTAAATCATCAGTAGCTTGGGTAGTTATAATAGGCTTATTATCTCATTATTTTGAATTTAAACATGCAAACTACGTACGATATTGTCATTATTGGTGGTGGTCCGGCAGGACTTAGCTTTGCTTGTTCGATGATCGATGCCGATGTAGAAGTCTTGGTAGTAGAAAAATCCAATATTGATGCTATTTCTAATCCTCAGGCTGATGGCAGAGAAATAGCATTAACCCACTTGTCACTTAAAATATTAAAAAAACTCGGTGTTTGGGATTTGGTTAACCAGGCAGAGGTTGCACCTTTGAGAGAAGCAAAAGTTTTTGATGGTGATTCTCCGTCTTTATTAAATTTTAAAAGCGATGACTCTTCAATTGAGGCTTTGGGTTATTTGGTGCCTAATTACCAAGTTCGACAAGCGTTGTATCAACGTGTTAGCCAAGCGAAAAATATCACCATTAAAACAGATTCAATGGTGGATGATGTCGAATACTGCGAGACACATTCGAAGGTGTTGTTTACCGCTGGCGATCAGATAGAGGCAAAGTTAGTAATTGCAGCTGACAGTCGTTTTTCAAATATTCGTCGTAAAGTAGGCATACCTGCACTGATGAAAGATTTTTCTAAAGTGATGATCGTTACTAAGATGGAGCATGAAAAAACACATAATAATGTTGCGTTAGAATGTTTTGACTATGGACAAACTCTGGCTTTATTGCCAATGGTTGGCAATGCATCTTCTGTTGTTTTAACAGTGACTACAGATAAGTCAAAAGCCATGCTAGATATGTCTGAGGCAGATTTTAACGCTAAGATAACAAAAGATTTTAAAGGTGCGTTTGGGCAAATGACCCAAAGTGGTGAGCGACACTCTTATCCGTTAGTAGGCGTACATGCACAAACCTTTATTACTGATCGTTTTGCGCTTATTGGTGATGCAGCTGTTGGTATGCATCCGGTGACAGCGCATGGATTTAATTTAGGCTTAAGAGGCCAAGATATATTAGCAACCTTGATTAAAGAAGCGTTAGTTCATGGTCAAGACATTGGCTCAACTTCATTGCTTAAACTGTTTGAGAAAAAGCATATCAATTTAACTCGACTTATGTTTTTTGGCACCAATGGTATTGTGGCTTTATTCACTAATGATGCGCCAGTGATTAAGCAAGTGAGGCGGTTTGTACTTAAGTTTGCAGAACATTTTCCACCGATTAAGTATTTGATTTCAAATCATTTAACTGAAGCCAAGCAAAACAAGTTTCTGCCTTTTTAGTTGTGAGTGTAGATTTAAACAGTTTAAGACAAGAGTTTGCTAGTAACGGTATAACGCGTGCTGAGCTTAATGACAATCCATTTATACAGTTTGAATCTTGGATGGATGAGGCAACTCAAGCAGGACTAACGTTGCCAAATGCCATGAGTCTTGCAACTAGTGATGATAATGAAATTGGCATTAGAACCGTATTGTTAAAGTCATTTAATGAAAAAGGGTTTGTGTTTTTTACCAATTACAACTCTAAAAAATCAAAGCAAATTAATGATAATCCGAAAGCGGCATTACTATTCCCTTGGTTGGATCTTGAGAGGCAAGTAAAAATCTCAGGTAAGGTCGAAAAGATAACAACTTTGGAGTCAATTAAGTATTTTGCAACACGACCTAAAGACTCTCAATTGGGTGCTTGGGCATCAAACCAGTCTTCACAATTGTCATCTCGACAAATGCTATTGTCACAATTTGAATCAATGAAAGAGAAGTTTAGCAAAGGCGAAGTACCACTACCTGATTTTTGGGGTGGTTATCGCGTAGTACCACACACGATTGAATTTTGGCAGGGTAGAGAAAATCGATTACACGACCGTTTTGCTTATAAAAAACAAAGTGGCAATTGGGTGATAGAGCGCTTAGCCCCGTAGATTTTTAATAACTTCTTGGGTGTTGGGTTGTTTACCGGTCCAAAATTCAAAAGCCGTTGCCGCTTGTTCAACCAACATACCTAAACCATCAACAACCATTTTGGCGTTATTGGCTTTTGCCCAATCCATGAACGGTGTTTGCGTACCATACATCAAATCATAACAAATGGCATCATTAGCTACACCATTAGCAATAGTCGGCATTTGCCCATCTAGTGAGGCGCTGGTAGCATTAATAATCACATCAACAGGCGTGTCTTTAATTTTATCCAAACCAAAACCACAAGTTTTGCCATGATCTTCAAAATCTTTTGCAAGTTGAGTGGCTTTTGACGCGGTACGATTGGCAATCATTAGGCGCTTAGGTGATTGTTTTAGGATTGGCAATAAGATGCCACGCGTGGCGCCACCTGCGCCAAGAATTAGTATAGTTTTGTTGTTAAGGTTAATGCCTAGGTTCTTGATTAAGTCGTTGACCAAACCAATACCGTCTGTGTTTTCACCAATGAGCTTATCACCGTCTATTTTGATGGTGTTTACTGCACCTGCAGTCTGAGCATTTAGAGTGAGCTCAGTTGCTAGGTTAAAAGCCTCTATTTTAAAGGGTACGGTAATATTAAAGCCTTTGGCACCTTGATTGATAAAGGATTGTGTGCTGAGTGCAAAATCATCAATAGGTGCTAGGATCTTATCATATTGAATATTCAATCCAGCTTGTTTGGCAAACTGGGTGTGAATAATCGGTGATAAGCTGTGTTCTATCGGATTACCGAAAACACCATAACGATTCATAATTAAGTGACGTTTTCAGTTTTAGGCTTTGTCTCAGTTTTTACCTTTACCTTTGCTTTTTCCTCAGTTTTTGGTTTAGGCTTCGCTTCAGATTTTGGTTTTTGCTGCGGCTTATCTTGAGGCTTTTTCTTGTCATTTATCTGTGGCTTTGGCTGGGATTTATCTTGTGGCTTGCCTTGTGCTTTTTGATCATTATTGTTCTGAGGTTTCTTTTTTCCTTGAGGTTTAGGCTTTTGTTGCTGTTTATTTTGAGGGCGCTGCTGATTTTGATTCTGAGCGTTTCCTTGGTTTTTGTTGCGGTTCTTATTACGGTTCCTGTTACGGTTTCTATTACGATTACGGTTATTTTGATTAGCAGGCTTTTTGTTTGGTTTCTTTTTCTTAGTACCAAATAGTGCTTTTTTAATCTTCTCAATTAATGAAAGTTGTTTTTTCTCAGGTACGCGTGTCTCCGGTCTGTTCATGTTGATTGCTGGTTCTTCAGCTGTGTTAGCTAGGCCATTTTCAGCTACGCTGTGTTGTGGTTTAGAAATACCTTGGTAACTTTTATGCTGTGATTTTTTATCACCTTTTTGCTTGTTAATATTAAAGTTAGGGAACTGCATGTAAGGGTTTGGCAGTAGCGTTATTTTGATCCCATGCTTGTTCTCCAATCTAGTGATATCACTACGCTTTTCATTAAGCAGGTAGGTAATAACATCAGTGCTAGACTGAATAGTTAAACGCTGTGTTTGGTTAGAAGCGTTACAACCATCTTCTAATTGCCTTAATATAGTTAGCGCCAAGCTTGGTACCGTTGGCGTGGTGCCACTACCATTACATTGTGGGCAAGATTTTTCAACCGATTCAGTGACCGAACTCATTAAGCGCTGTCTTGACATTTCAAGCAAGCCAAATTGTGAAATCGTGCCAATTTGGATACGCGCACGATCTGAATTTGTGGCTTTTTCCATGGCTTTTTCAATTGATTTTCGGTGCTCTTCAGATGACATGTCGATAAAGTCAATCACCACTAGGCCGCCAATATCTCGCAGCTGTAATTGGATAGAGATTTCTTTAGCTGCTTCTAAATTAGTATTGTAAGCAGTTTCTTCAATATCAAAGCCTTTAGTTGCACGAGCAGAGTTAATGTCAATTGCTGTCAATGCTTCAGTTGTATCAAAGACAATGGTCGCACCTGTGCGTAGAGACACCTCTCGGTTAAAGACGCTTCTAACTTGGTTTTCAACACCCATGTGGTTAAACAAAGAGTGCTCAGAAACATCAAAGAGTTTGATGCGATCTAGGTAGTGAGGTAAAACAAAACTAACGAATTCTTTAGCATTTTGAAAGGTTTCTAGATCATCGATAATAACACTGTCAGTGTCTTCACGTAAGTAGTCTCTCAAAGTACGAATAACAATATCACTTTCTTGGTAAATTAAGAAAGGTGCTGAGCCTTTTTCTGCAGCGTTGTTAATTGAACTCCACAGCTCTGATAAGTAATCAACTTCCCATTGTAGCTCTTCTAAACTTTTGCCAGAGCCCGCAGTACGAATGATTAAGCCAGAGTTTTCCGGCATGGTAATTTTCTGAATTACTTCTTTAAGTGATTGTCTTTCTGTTGAAGTAATTTGGCGTGAAATACCATGGCTTTTTGGATTGTTTGGCGTTAGGATCATGTAAGCGCCAGCCAGGTTAATATAAGTACTTAGAGCTGCACCTTTATTACCACGCTCTTCTTTTTCAACTTGAACAATAATCTCTTGTCCTTCTTTTAGAACATCAGAGATAGTGAGTTTATCACCTTTGGCTTTAGCGCCATTGTAGAGGCTTTCAGCTACTTCTTTGAAAGGTAGGAAGCCTTGTCTTTCTTTACCGTAATCGACAAAAGCAGCTTCTAGAGATTGCTCAACTCGGGAGATTTTCCCTTTGTAAATATTGCCTTTATTCTTTTGATTAAGGCTGGTTTCTATATTAAGATCAGTGAGTTTTTTGTTCTTGACAATACCAACTCGGATCTCTTCTTTGTGAGTTGCATTGATTAAAATATGATTCATGGTTTAGTCCTATTGACGGACTTTTTTTCACGTATAGAGGTTCAACACATACGTGCTGAATTGATATTAAAATTTGATTTATTTGATTCATAAATGATTCAAAAACCTATTCCTTAAAGGGTTTGTACCCTATTTTATCTTTATTACCGATAATGGATAATAAATGATTATGTTGCTCTATATGTGGCAAAAAAAAGCCCAAAATATTTATCGTAGTTTTTGTGGTGTTTTGTCTAGCACAAAAACGTTTAAAAAATTCTTGTTGCTGATGTAGGTGTATCTTATATCATCAAGCGCTTCAATTATATCACAAAAAAAACTTACTGGTTTAATGTCCGACCACCATCAACGCTGATAATTTGTCCGGTGATGTAAGTAGAACTTGCTAAAAATAAAACAGTATTTGCAATATCGATTGCATCACCTTGCCTTCCTAAGGCAATTTTATTTATCATTTTATTTTTTTGTTCATTGGATAACGAAGCTTCGTTTTCTGGCCATAGAATAGAACCAGGAGAAACACCACAAACGCGTATTTCAGGTGCCAGTTCTTTAGCCAGTGTTTTAGTCATCATTGCAACACCAGCCTTGGAGATATTGTAAATTGCATGATTCTTGAGTGGGCGCTCGCCGTGGATGTCAACAATATTGATAATGCAGCCAGAGGTTTTCTTTAGAGCAGCTGTTAATGACTGAGATAGGAAAAAAGGCGCCATTAGATTGGTATTCATAATATTGTTCCAAGCATCTTGATTAGCTTCTTCAACGGCTGTCGGATAAAAAACAGAGGCATTATTAACTAAAACATCTAATCGTTCGATATGATGGCTTAATGCTTGAATATCATCAAGGTTAGACAGTTCTGCCTGAACAATGGTGGCAGAATCACTACGCTGGGCATTGAGTGTTTGAGCTAGGGTTTCAGCGGCTTGTTTTGAATGTCGATAGTGAATAATGACATTGTAGCCATTGCTATGTAGCGTTTGCGCGATCTGCGCACCAATACGTTGTGCACCGCCGGTGATTAATGCTGTTTTCATATAAAATACGGATTCAATGAACCTTGAAGAAATAATCAAAAACACCATTATACAAAAAGCTAGCCCTATAGGTTTCGATGAATTTATGGATTTGGCATTGTATTATCCAACACAAGGTTATTACAGTGGTGGTGCGCAGAAGTTTGGTGAACAAGGAGACTTTATCACTGCGCCTGAAACTTCAGATCTATTTGGATTTTGTTTGGCGCGTCAATGTGCACAGGTATTGGATGGTAATAACAGTATTTTAGAATTTGGCGCAGGTAGTGGTGTATTAGCGACTCAAGTTTTATTTGAGTTGGGCCGACTTAATAATTTGCCAGAAAAATATTATATTCTTGAGCTTAGCGCCGAACTTAAACAACGACAAAAAGAAACAATTACTAAGGTTTTGCCAGAATTGCTTGATAGGGTTGTATGGCTAAATACTTTCCCCGAACATTTTTCAGGCGTGGTGATTGCTAATGAAGTGTTAGATGCGATGCCAGCCAAGCGGCTAATTAAAAAACAAGATGGTTTTGTTGAGTTGGGTGTAGATTGTAAGAATGGCCAATTGCAATGGCAGATGTTTGACCGGCCTTATGTCGATAACAAAGCCTTACTACCTAATGGAGTTGAGCAAGGGTACACCACTGAAACAAACCCAAGATCAATGGCCTGGATAGAGTCATTGAGTGATATTATTGATCAGGGTTTGGTGTTGTTAATTGATTACGGCATGGATCGAGATGATTTTTTTCACCCTCAGCGCGGCGAAGGCACGCTACGATGTTATTATCAACACAAGGCCAGTGATGATCCTTTTGTGCATGTGGGTGAGCAAGATATTACTACTTCGGTTAATTTTTCAGATATAGCTGACCAGGCGCAACGTAGTGGTTTTGATATTAACGGTTACGCCACACAGGCGCTATTTTTAATTTCACTGGGGATTGATGAATATCTGGTGGCTGAAACTGATGAAAATAAGCGTGTTACACTTGCACAACAAGTTAAACAACTGGTGTTACCCAGCGCCATGGGGGAGAGTTTTAAGGTGTTAGCATTGACAAAAAAACTACCGGTAAAATTAAAAGGGTTTACCGAACAAAATTTAACGCATAAATTATAAACTGACAAAGACCCTATGGATTTATTACAAACAATCGTATTGGCACTCATTCAGGGGTTGAGTGAGTTTCTGCCAATCTCATCGTCGGCGCACTTAATTTTAGTGCCAAAGATGACGGACTGGCCCGACCAAGGTTTGGCATTTGATGTGGTGGTGCATTTAGGCACGCTCAGCGCTATTGTGTTTTATTATCGACTAATTATTAAAACCTTAATCGCTGACTTTTTTTACTCTGTTGTTAAAGTGAAAACAGTAGGTGAATCTAAATTAGCGTGGGGAATATTGCTAGGTACGATTCCAGTAGGTTTGGCAGGTTTGGCATTTAAAGATACGATTGAGCTAACCTTGCGCTCAACTGAAGTTATTGCCTACGCAACATTGGTGTTTGGTTTATTGTTAGGTTTGGGTATTTGGGTAAATATTAAAAGAGCCTCTGTTAGAAAGGCAATTGATTGGCTGGATGTTGCTTTTATTGGAAGCATGCAAGCATTGGCGCTTATTCCAGGCACGTCTCGTTCTGGCATTACCATCACGGCAGGATTGTTGATTGGCTTATCTAGACAGATGTCTACCCAATTTGCGTTTTTATTATCTATACCTGTGATTACGCTTTCAGCCATGTTAATGATTTTTGATTTGTATCAACAGCCACAATCGGTTGATTGGCTCATGTTGGTGTTGGGTTTTCTGGTTGCAGCAATTAGTGCTTATTTTACTGTCGTGTTTTTTATTAAATTATTAGACAGTATTGGCTTAATGCCTTTTGTTGTTTATCGACTATTTTTAGGAGTGGTATTATTAATAATGTAGAGCCCCAGGCAATTTATCGCAAAGATTACCAGCCAAGTGCGTATTTAATTTATACAACGGAGTTGAGTTTTGATTTGTCTGAAGATGAAGCCCTTGTTTTATCTAAGGTACATTATTACCAAAATCCGAATTTAACTAGCAAAGAGCGCAGCTTATTTTTAAATGGCGTTAATTTAGAATTAGTTTCAATTTTGATTGATGGTGTGCAGCCTAATTATCAGTTGGCTGACGAAGGGTTGGAGTTGAATGATTTACCGGATGAATTTACACTAGAAATTACCACACGCATTCACCCAGAAAAAAACACCAGTCTCAATGGCTTGTATCAATCCAGTGGTAATTTTTGCACACAGTGTGAGGCGCACGGGTTTAGACAGATCACTTATTATCTTGACAGGCCTGATGTGCTCAGTGTGTTTACTACACACATCAAGGCTGACCCTGAGCATTATCCAGTATTACTAAGTAATGGTAACTTAATCAGCTCAAAGCCAGGTGAGGTAACGTGGCACGATCCTAGTCTTAAGCCTTGTTATTTGTTTGCTTTAGTGGCAGGTGATTTTGCCGTATTGGAGGATACTTACACCACCATTAGTGGCAATGAGGTTGCATTAAAGATTTATGTTGAATCGCATAATATTGATAAAACTCAATTTGCGATGGATTCACTTAAGCGCTCATTTGCATGGGATGAACATCGTTTTGGTCTTGAATATGATTTAGATATTTATATGATTGTTGCTGTGGATGATTTTAATATGGGTGCAATGGAGAATAAAGGCCTTAATATCTTTAACTCTACCTATGTACTGGCCAATCCAGACACAGCAACTGACAAAGATTTTATTAATGTTGAGGCGGTGATTGGTCATGAGTATTTCCATAATTGGACAGGTAATCGTGTCACTTGTCAGGATTGGTTTCAGCTCAGTTTAAAGGAAGGATTAACGGTCTTTAGAGATCAAGAGTTTACTTCTGATCTACATTCTCGATCAATTAAGCGTATTGAAGATGTGAATGGTTTACGTACTTTTCAGTTTGCTGAAGATGCCGGCCCGATGAAGCATCCGGTAAGGCCAGAGTCATACATCGAGATGAATAATTTTTATACCTTTACCGTGTATGAAAAAGGCGCTGAAGTGATTCGTATGATTCATACATTCTTGGGTGAGGCAGGGTTTCAAAGTGGCATGAAGCTTTATTTTGAGCGCTTTGATGGTAAGGCAGTAACGATTGATGATTTTGTGGCTGCGATGAGTGATGCCAATGATTTTGATTTCAAACCCTTTATGACTTGGTACTCACAGCCAGGTACGCCTGAAGTTGAGGTGAGTACTACATATGATGCCCAGCAGAAAATCTATAAAGCAACTTTTAAACAAAAAGGCGAGCACACTTACTATTTGCCGATTCGTTATGGACTGATAGATCAACAGGGTGAGGAGATTGATCAAGGTGTTTTGGTACTAGATCAAAAGCAAAGAACATTTGAATTTAAAAGCATTAAAGACGAGCCAACCCCATCTTGGTTGCGCGGTTTTTCAGCGCCTATTAAGTTGACTTCAGGTCTTGATGCTGAGCAAAAAATATTTTTATGTGAGCACGACACTGACGCTTTTAGTCGTTGGGACAATGCGCAAGCGCTATGGTTGTCATTAATACTTAACCCTGCCCAGATTGATGAAGATGCGTTGTTTAGTGCTTTTGAAAGTATTTTAAGAAAAGAAACTGACAATGCACTCATCAGTGAATTACTAACATTACCATCAGAGAGATTCATTCACTTGCAAATGAGTGAGATTAATATTACTGAAGCCAGACAAAAACGAGAAGTGGTGATTGACAAAATCGCTCAGCATTTTAAACCTATTTTATTAAGTATTTACAATAAGCTGAATACTGCTGATGTGTTTGAGCTTACACCAGAGGCAGTAGGTGCTCGATCATTAAAAAATACATGCTTATCTTATTTGGCTAAAGTGGGTGAGTTTAAGCTGGCCTATCACCAGTTTGAATCAGCCATTTGTATGAGTGATCGTTTGAATGCTTTTAATGCTTTGTTGTTGGCTAATAATGTATATCAAGATCAAGCAATCCAACAAATGTTCGCCCTCTATCAGTATGATGTTCAAGTGATGGACAAGTGGTTTGCTGCTCAAGCATTAGCACCTGGGAATGGGGTAGATGAGATTAAACAACTCATGCAGCATGAGTTGTTTTCATTTAACACGCCAAATCGATTGCGCAGTGTTATTGGTAGTTTTTCTAGTAATTTTGTGCAGTTTCACAATCAACAAGGTTATGAATTATTAACTGAGGTGATCATTAAACTTAACACCTCTAATCCGCAGATTGGCGCGCGACTAGTCAGTATTTATAATCATTGGAAGCGTTACACGCCTGAGTTGCGTGAACTACAAAAACAACAGTTAGAAACCATTTTGACCACAGATAATTTGTCAAATGATATTTTTGAAATTGTGCAAGCAGCACTTAAGTCTTAGATTATTACAATGAAAGTGAAAAAATTAAGTCAGATTCTTGCTGAGCAATCGCTAACAATATCAGTGGCAGAATCTTGCACTGGCGGTCATTTGTCGGCCTTGCTAACCAGCGTTTCTGGCTCATCTGCATATTTTGACCGAGGTTATATCACTTATAGCAATCAAGCAAAGACAGACATGCTTAATGTCGATACTAAAGTTTTAGAGAAATTTGGTGCTGTGAGTGAACAAACAGCAGCTGAGATGGTTAGCGGTGTGATTCGAAATTCTCACAGTGACGTTGCGGTGTCAATCACCGGTGTTGCTGGCCCAACAGGTGGAACAGTAGAGAAGCCGGTGGGTATGGTTTGTTTTGGATTTTGTATTAAAGACAAATATTTTGTTGAGACTCAAAACTTTACAGGTGATCGAGAGACTGTAGTATCTAGTAGTGTTGATTTTGTTATACAAACTTTAGTAAATGAGCTATCCGCATAAATTTAGCGTTGCACCCATGATGGATTGGACTGATCGACATTGCCGATATTTTTATCGGCTAATGTCTCAGCACGCGCAACTCTATACTGAGATGATTACTAGCAAGGCTATTTTGCATGGAGATAAAAACCGCCTACTCGACTTCCATGAAGGCGAGCATCCACTAGTATTGCAACTGGGTGGTAGTGATCCAGATGAGATGGCGCAGTGCGCCAAAATTGCCCAAGATTGGGGTTATGACGAAGTCAACATTAATGCTGGCTGCCCATCGGACAGAGTGCAATCAGGAAGCTTCGGTGCTTGTTTGATGAATACACCACAAGTGGTAGCCCAGTGCGTTGATGCAATGAAGCAAGTGAGTGATTTACCTGTTACTTTAAAGTCACGTATCGGTGTCGATGATATGGAAAGTTATGAGGAGCTGGTTAACTTTGTAACTACGGTTAATAAAGCAGGCTGTGATACGTTTATTATTCATGCTCGTAAGGCTTGGTTAAAGGGTCTCAGCCCAAAAGAAAACCGCACAGTGCCACCACTCAATTACGATTGGGTGTATCAAATTAAGCAAGATTTTCCTGAATTAACGATTGGTATTAATGGCGGTATTAATCACTTAGAAGATGCACTCGGCCACTTAGAAAAAGTAGACAGTGCCATGCTTGGAAGGGTAGTCTATCATCAGCCTTATTTACTTTGTGATGTAGATGCAAAAATTTATCAGCAAAACACATCAACTCTGAGCCGCGAACAAGTATTATTAAACTTTATTGAATACATGAAAGTTCAAAGTGACCAAGGGGTACCGATTCGTTCAATGACACGACATATTCTAGGTCTATACCATGGGCAGCCCAATGCTAAAAAATTTAAACAATTGTTGAGTGGAAAAGTGGTTGAATTAAAACACCTATACGAATGGCTGGATTTTAAAAACTCAGAGCAAGAGCACGAAAATGGCGGATAGTAATTTTTTTGTAAGTGTTGATGTTGGCAGTCGTAAGATTGTTGTTTTGCTTGCTGATGAAGAAAATGGAAGGCTCACTGTAACTGGGTATGCCATAGGTGAGTCAGCTGGTGTTAAAAAAGGCGTTATTGTTGATGTAGAGCAAGCAAGTCAAGCGATCAAAAAAGTAGCGGAAGCCGCCTGTTCGAGTTGTGATATTTCAAGCTTTTTTAATGTCAGTACGAATATTTCTGATCCGCATTTAACTGTCACTAATCGAGATGGGCAAATATTTTTACCCACAAATGAAGTTGGTGAAGACGATGTAAGGACAGCGGTTAAAAATGCTTGTGGCATTCCAACACCTACCAACAAGCAAGTGATTAACAGTGTTATTAATCATTTTGTATTAGATAAAGATACAGAGACCGGGCAGGGTGTTGTTACCGACCAGCCTATTGGTCAAAAAGCAACTAATTTAGAAGTCAATATGCACATTGTGATGGTGTCTAATCAATGCGTGAATGCAATCGATCAAAGCATCCGAAAAAGCGGGTTTGGTTTGAATAATATCGTGCTAAATTCAATGGCGAGTAGTGAGGTTTATCTTACGAAAGATGAAAAAGACAGCGGTATTTGTTTAGTAGATATTGGCGCTGGCGTGACCAATTTATCAGTTTTTATTAAGGGCGGTATTACTTATAGTGCAGTTATTCAAAAAGGTGGCGACCAGATTACTGAAGAAATTGCTTACGCGTTTGACACATCATTCGAAGAGGCGGAACGCTTAAAAATTGAGTACGGAGATGCGCAAACCAAATCTATTCGAGAAGACAAGTTGATTTTATTTGTGCAGGCTGACGACGACCCTGATCAGAGTGAACGTTACTTGTCTCACCAATCTTTAGTTGAGGTAATTGAGAAGGCCTATTTAGAGTTGTTCTCTTTGGTTAAAAAAGATTTACAATCTCATAAACTTGATCGCTTGCTAAAATCTGGTCTTGTTTTAACAGGCGGCGCTTCTAAAATTAAAGATTGCGATGCGTTAATGCTAAAGTATTTCAATGTTAGAACTAAGCTTGGATGTATTAACACCGAAAAAATTACAACTAAAAAAGTGCAATTTGAGAACAGTCTCGAAGATCCTATTTATGCTTGTGCCTTAGGTTTGTTGTTATTCGAGCCTAATGAGTCTGATTTTAGAGAAACAGAAGCAAACAACAAAGGAGGCTTTTTAGGTAGAATGGGAAGACGCCTCAACCTTAAGCTTTAGTATATTTATGATCAAACAAAGAACAATCAAAAAAACCGTTAAAGCACGCGGTATTGGTATTCATAGCGGTAGCGTGGTTAACATGACACTCATCCCTGCGGAGCAGGATCATGGTGTGGTATTTAGGCGCATGGATGTTGGTGGCAAGTTAGTAAGGGCGCACAATGCTTTTGTTAATGAAGTGGTGCTTTCTACTGGGTTAGAAAACCAAGGCGTTAAGGTTTCTACGGTTGAGCACTTAATGAGTGCTCTTTCAGCATTAGGCATTGACAATGTTTTGGTAGAGCTAGATTCGTTTGAAGTGCCAATTATGGATGGCTCTTCGGCACCGTTTATTTTTCTAGTACAGTCTGCTGGCATTCAAGAGCAAGATGCGCACAAACATTTTTTTGTTATTAGTGATACGATTCGAGTTGAAAATGGTGATTCGTGGGCGCAAGTGTCTCCGTACGAAGGTTTTAAAGTCACACTTGAGATTGATTTTGATCATAAAAAAGTAAAAGAGAGTGGGCAAAAACTCAGTATTGACTTTGCACAACAATCTTATCTAAAAGAAATTTCTCGTGCCAGAACCTTTGGTTATATGAAAGATGTAGAGATGATGCAAAGGCAAAACTTAGCGCTCGGCGCAAGTATGGATAATGCAATTGCCCTGAGTGATGATGATGTGCTTAATGAAGATGGTATGCGTTATCAAAACGAATTCGTTAAACATAAGATCTTAGATATTGTGGGCGATTTGTATTTATTAGGTTCTAATCTAATCGGTCACTACGAAGGCTATAAAACAGGCCACTTATTAAATGATCAACTATTATCAGCCATTCTAGAGCGACCAGATACTTGGTCAATTGAGACATTCGAATCTAAAGATTCTCCAATCCAATTCTACTCTGAAGACTGGCAAAATTCCTTATAAACTGCTAGTTGTATTAAGTACACCTTAGGTATAATCTGAAGGTTTTTATTCTTTCAAAGAAGTGATGAAGTTAAATGGTGCACAAATACTAGTTGATTGCTTGAAAAGTGAAGGCGTGAAGCACATCTTTGGGTACCCGGGTGGGGCAGTTTTGCACATCTACGATGCATTAAATGTTTGTACGGTAATTGATCATATTTTGGTTCGTCATGAGCAGGGTGCTGTGCACGCTGCAGATGGTTATGCACGCACTAGTGGTAAATGCGGTGTAGCACTCGTTACCTCAGGACCTGGTTTGACTAATGCTGTTACAGGTATTGCCACTGCGTTTACAGACTCTATTCCAATGGTGGTTGTTTCTGGCCAAGTGCCTTCTCCAGTAATCGGTAGTGATGCCTTTCAAGAGGTTGATGCAGTCGGTATTACGCGTTCATGTGTAAAGCATAATTTTTTGGTTAAAAATGCTGACGATATTGCTGAGATAGTTAAAAAAGCCTTTTATATCGCAACAACAGGGCGCCCAGGTCCTGTCTTGATTGACATTACCAAAGACGCAACTATTGCTGAAATTGAATACGAGGGTTACCCTCAAACGATAAAAATGCGCTCATATCAGCCTGAAGTTCAAGTAGATGCTGAGCAGATTAAAAAAGCAATTGCAATTATTGAAAAGGCTAAAAAACCTATTATTTATTCAGGTGGTGGCAGCGTGATTGGCAATGCTAGTAAAGCCTTAACAACCCTGACGCACAATACTGGATTTCCAATCACACAGACGCTAATGGGTTTGGGTGCATTTCCTGCAACAGATAAACAGTCTTTAGGTATGCTGGGAATGCATGGTACGTACGAGTCAAACATGGCAATGCATGATTCAGACTGTATTATTGCTGTGGGTGCAAGATTCGATGACCGCATTACTGGAAATTTAGAAAAATTCTGTCCTTACGCAAAAATCATTCATATTGATATCGACCCTTCCACCATTGGTAAAGTGGTGGGCGTTGATGTTTCTATTATTGGACAAGTGAACGATGTGTTGCAGGCGCTTATTCAGAGTCTGGATACTAAAAAATTAGAAAATATAGACTCGTGGTGGAAGCAAATCAATGACTGGCGCTCAGTAGACTCTATGGCGTACAGAACCAAACAAGGTGTGATTAAGCCACAAACAGTTATTGAAGCATTGTATGAAGTGACCAAAGGAGAAGCTATTGTTACTTCTGACGTAGGTCAACATCAAATGTGGGCGGCGCAGTACTATCCATTTGACAAGCCACGTCGTTGGATTAATTCAGGCGGACTTGGAACCATGGGGTTTGGTTTGCCAGCAGCCATGGGCGCAAAATTAGCTGACCCCGATCGAGATGTAGCCTGTGTCACCGGTGACGGCAGTATTCAAATGATGCTACAAGAATTGTCAACTATGTTGCAATACCATACACCCGTTAAAATCATTAATATTAATAATGGCTATTTGGGTATGGTACGTCAGTGGCAAGAGTTTTTCTATGATAAGCGTTATTCAATGTCTTATATGGATGCTTTACCTGATTTTGTGAAGTTGGCGGAAAGCTATGGCCATATTGGTATCAAGGTAGAAAAAGAATCCGATTTAAAGCCAGCACTGATTGAAGCGTTCAAGCAAAAAGACAGAACAGTATTTATCGATATTTTGACAGACCCAACTGAAAATGTATTCCCAATGATTCCATCAGGTGCAGGACATCATGAAATGTTATTAGCAGGACGCGATGAAATGGCTTCTACGAACGATTCAGGGTTAAACTTGGTATAGCTATGAGGCATATTATTTCAGTAATGTTAGAAAATGAATCCGGCGCTCTGTCTAGAGTTTCCGGGCTTTTTTCGGCACGCGGCTTTAACATCGAATCACTCACTGTGGCAGCTACCAATGATCCTACCTTGTCAAGAATGACCATTGTGAGCGTTGGTGATGATAATATCATTGAGCAAATTGTAAAACAACTTGAAAAACTCATTGATGTAGTCAAAGTAGTAGATTTGACAGCAACAGAGCATGTTGAACGTGAGTTATTATTAGTTAAAATTGACGTTAATCCAAAAACACAAGCAGACATTGATCGACAAATTGATCAGTTTTCAGGCAAGATTGTTGATGTATCAGAAGATACTTACTTGGTTGAAGTTGCAGGGCAAAGTAAAAAAATTAATGAATTTTTAGATTCGCTAGATGAATCTAGGGTTTTAGAAGTTTCAAGAACAGGCGTCACTGGCGTTTGTCAAAGAAGAGAAGGTTAATAACATAAAGAGGAAAAAATGAATAGATATTACGATAAAGATGCAGACTTAAATATTATTAAAGGCATGAAAGTGTCAATTATTGGCTATGGTTCTCAAGGACATGCGCACGCAAACAACTTGAAAGACTCAGGTGTTGATGTATGTGTTGGTTTGCGTGAAGGCTCTGCATCAGCTGCTAAAGCTTCAGGTGCTGGTTTAGCAGTTAAGTCAATTGAAGATGCAACTGCTTGGGCAGATTTAGTTATGGTCTTAGCACCGGATGAATTCCAAGCTAAGATTTACTCGGATCAAATCGAGCCAAACCTTAATGACGGCGCAACACTGGCTTTTGCACACGGTTTAAATATTCATTTTGACATGATCACACCAAGAGCTGATCTTAACGTTATTATGATCGCACCTAAGGCGCCAGGTCATACAGTGCGTTCAGAGTTTGAAAAAGGCGGTGGTATTCCTGACTTAATCGCTGTACAACAAGATGTATCTGGTACAGCAAAAGAAATCGCATTGTCTTACGCATCAGCAATTGGTGGTGGTCGTACAGGCATCTTAGAGACTTCATTTAAAGAAGAAACAGAAACTGATCTATTTGGTGAACAAGTGGTTTTATGTGGCGGTACAACGGCATTGGTCCAAGCGGGTTTTGAAACTTTGGTAGAAGGTGGTTATGAGCCAGAGATGGCTTACTTCGAATGTCTACACGAGTTAAAGCTGATTGTTGATTTAATGTATGAAGGCGGTATTGCTAACATGCGTTATTCAATTTCAAATACAGCAGAGTATGGCGATGTAACACGTGGGCCACGTATCATTACTGCTGATACTAAAGCTGAAATGAAGAAAATTTTAACGGAAATTCAAGACGGTACATTTGCGAAAGAGTTCGTTGCTAATGTAGGTGAGCTTCCAGCACGTCGTGATGTTCAAAGAGAGCACCAGATTGAAACAGTTGGTGAGTCATTACGTTCTATGATGCCTTGGATTGCAAAAAACAAGCTGGTAGACACATCAAAGAACTAATTATTAACCAGTAAATAATGATTAAATCATGCCCAGCAATGCTGGGCATGTTAATATGTGAGCTATGACAAATAAAGTAAGAAGGGGAGTTTACTTATTACCAAATGTATTAACAACATTTGGTTTGTTTTCTGGTTTTTTTGCCGTTATTTTAGCAACTAAAGGACAATATGCTGATGCATCAGTCGCTATTTTTGTGGCTATGCTATTTGATGGGCTCGATGGTCGTGTTGCACGCCTTACTAACACTCAAAGTTCATTTGGTGAGCAGTACGATTCGATGGCAGATATGCTTTCGTTTTGTGTGGCACCAGCCTTATTGGTGTATTTTTGGCAATTCTCAGATTTAGGAAAAATTGGCTGGTTGGGCGCATTTATTTATACTGCTGCCGGCGCACTACGTTTAGCTCGATTTAACACCCAGATTGGTATTCAGGATAAGCGTTATTTTCAAGGCTTGCCTTCGCCAGCAGCGGCCGCATTGATTGCGGGCATGGTTTGGACTAAACAAAGTATTGGTGTGACTGATTACGACCAATATCTAACATTGATAAGTTGGGTTATCTTAGTAGGTGCTGGTGTGTTAATGGTAAGTAATGTCCGTTACTATAGCTTTAAGGAAATTAATTTAAAAGGTAGATCGTCGTTTAAACTGTTGTTAATTGCAACATTAATTATTATTGTGACCACGTTGTGGCCGAGTGCGATTTTATTTGTATTTTTCTTAACTTATGCATTATCAGGGTTAATCCTAACTGTAATTGAAGTTAGAAAAAAACGTCAATTAAAAAAACGAGCAAAAAACACTTAATATTGCTTTATAATGCGCATTATGAGTCATCAAGATACCATTTCTCAATTTAAACAAAGCCTCTTGTCTTTGTTGCGATTATTACCGTAAGGTAATCTATCATCTCGACTGGCTGAAAGGCCAGCACATCTAAAAAACATAAGCAACAAAACAGATACAGGAGAGACAACAATGTCCGACAAACTAATTATTTTTGATACAACCCTTCGCGATGGTGAACAGTCACCAGGTGCATCAATGACTAAAGATGAAAAGGTACGTATTGCCAAGGTATTGGAAAAGATGCGTGTCGATGTGATTGAGGCAGGTTTTGCTATTGCATCAGTAGGTGATTTTGAGGCAGTTCAAGCGGTGGCTAACGCCGTACAAGATTCCACTATTTGCTCCCTTGCTAGAGCACTAGATAAAGATATTGATCGCGCAGGTGAAGCATTAAAAGGTGCTAATTCAGCTCGTATTCATACGTTTATTGCTACCAGCGATATTCACATGAAAATGAAGCTGAATATGACGCCAGATCAAGTCGTAGAACAAGCAGTTCGCGCAGTTAAACGTGCTAGACAATATACTGATAATGTAGAGTTTTCACCTGAGGATGCCGGTAGATCAGATGAGGATTTCCTTTGTCGTGTTATCGAAGCAACAATTGATGCAGGCGCAACTACGATTAACATTCCTGATACAGTTGGTTACAACATTCCGCACCAATTTGGCGCTACCATGAAGTCACTAATTGAACGAGTTCCAAATTCAGATAAAGCAATTTTCTCAGCGCATTGTCATAACGACTTAGGTCTTGCTGTTGCTAACTCGTTGTCAGCAGTACTTAATGGGGCACGCCAAGTTGAGTGTACGATTAATGGCTTGGGTGAGCGTGCTGGCAACACTTCGCTAGAAGAGTTAGTAATGGCAGTGAGAACACGACAAGATGTATTTGACTGCGATACCAATATTGATTCGACACATATTTTGGCAGCATCACGTTTGGTTTCTAGTGTAACTGGGTTTATTGTGCAACCAAATAAAGCTATTGTTGGTGCTAACGCCTTTGCTCATGAGGCAGGCATTCACCAAGATGGCGTTTTAAAGCATCGCGAAACTTATGAAATTATGCGTGCTGAAGATGTAGGCTGGAATGCCAATCAATTGGTGCTGGGTAAGCATTCAGGGCGTAATGCCTTTAAAGTAAGGTTGGGCGAGCTAGGTGTTGAGTTTGATTCTGAAGAAAATTTGAACGATGCCTTTAGACGCTTTAAAGAGCTGGCTGATAAAAAACATGAAATTTTTGATGAAGATCTGCAAGCCTTGGTATCAGAAACACAAACTGAGGCGAGCGAGCTAATCAAGCTAGTGTCCTTAAAAGTCTGCACTGAAACTGGCGAAGAAAATACTGCAACGGTTGTTTTGTCGGTTAACGACAAAGAGCAAACTGCCACTGCAAAAACCTCAGGTGCGGTAGATGCCACTTTTAGTGCAATTAGCACTTTGGTAGATTTTGATATCAACCTGCAATTATATTCAGTGTCAAACGTCACTCAAGGTACGGATGCATTGGGTGAGGTTAATGTGCGCCTAGAGCATGATGGCCGTATTATCAATGGCCAAGGTGCAGATACAGATATTATTACTGCAAGTGCTAAAGCCTACATCCATGGATTGAATAAAATTATGGCGGCCACTGATAGGGCGCATCCTCAAATATGAATGAAGCGTTAAGATCTCGTTATTTAGAGGCAATGGGTGTGCCTGATTTTTTGTATGCCCAGGCTAAATCTGAAAATCTTAATGCACAAAAAATCACCACACAATGTTTGGTGATTGAAACCAGCAATTCACATTCGTTTTGTTTAAGCGGAAAATCTCAAGATTTCTTATTAAAAATGCTGAGTGCTATCGGTCTTAAAAAAGATGATATTCAGTGTATCAGTATTAATATTGATGACTTGAGCCATACGCTTTCTGGCTACAATGCTAAAACAGTGTTGCTGATGAGTAAGGGTTTAAAGCCATCTTCTAAGCAGCATTTTTCTACCCATCATCCGAGTGAAATCCTAATTAACGAGCAGCTCAAGCGTGAAGCTTGGGAAGTGTTAAAAGAGATCCAAGTATGTCTAAAGTAGACTATACGTTAAAAGGTTACGATCGCCCTCAGCTAGCCACGCCAAATGGTGAAAGTAAATTATTAATGCATTCGTGTTGCGCCCCTTGCGCAGGTGAGATTATGGAGGCTTTAGCGGCTTCAGAAATTGAAACAACCATCTTTTTTTACAACCCGAATATTCATCCAAAAGAAGAATACGAACTTCGTAAAGAAGAAAACATTCGCTTTGCACAAAAACTCGGCATGCCATTTATCGATGCAGATTATGACAAAGGCAATTGGTTTGATCGCACTCATGGCCAAGAAGACGAGCCTGAGCGTGGTGAGCGCTGTACCACGTGTTTTGATATGCGTTTTGAGGTAACCGCGCAGTATGCCAAAGATCATGGTTTTGACCTTATCTCTTCAACACTGGGTATTTCTCGTTGGAAAGATATGAAGCAGATTAATGGTTGCGGTGCGCGTG
Organism: Gammaproteobacteria bacterium; assembly: GCA_029243595.1. Lineage (GTDB taxonomy): Bacteria > Pseudomonadota > Gammaproteobacteria > PS1 > Pseudothioglobaceae > Thioglobus_C. Next base: position 36,391 of record JAQWRQ010000014.1, read on the forward strand.
CAGCAAGCCCGTTTGATGGTGTGAGTTACTGGGATTTTAACTGGCGAAAGCAAGGTGGCTCATCGCGCATGCTGGAATTATCTAAGCGTGAAGAATTTTATCAACAAGAGTATTGCGGCTGTGTATATTCTCTACGGGATACTAATCGCTGGCGTGTTTCTCGTGGCAGGGATAAAATTGAACGTGGTGTAAAATTTTACCAAGAGGCAATGGACAAGTTGTCTGTCCAAACTAAAATTTAACCAAGCAAATATAACAACAGTGATTTTTGTGCATGTAAGCGATTTTCAGCTTCGCTCCATACTAAACTTTGCTTTCCATCGATGACATCAGCGCTAACTTCTTCACCACGATGCGCTGGTAAACAATGCATAAATAGTGCGCCTGATTTAGCATTACCCATGAGTGCAACATCTACTTGAAAATCTTCAAAAGCCAACTCACGTTTTTTCTGCTCGTCTTCTTGCCCCATACTCGCCCAAACATCAGTCACTACAAGATCTGCATCTTTGCAAGCTGTTTTTGCATCGGTATATAAGTTGATGCAGTTAGCGTATTGGTCGATAAATTTTTGATCTGGCTCATAGTCTTTAGGGGTGGCGATATTTAGTGTAAAGTCAAAGACTTTAGCGGCTTGCATATAAGTGTGACACATGTTGTTACCATCGCCAATCCAAGCTACTACCTTGCCTTTAATCGAACCATTGTGCTCTTGGTAAGTCATCATGTCAGCCAGTAGTTGACAAGGGTGAGACTCATCTGATAGGGCGTTAATAATAGGCACCGATGAATGTTTGGCGAATGTATTGATATCATCATGAGACGACACGCGCATCATTACTGCATCAACCATTGAGCTAATGACAACTGCACTATCAGTGATAGGCTCACCACGACCCAATTGAATATCCCTATCGGATAAAAATAATGCATGACCACCGAGTTGTGTCATTCCAGCTTCAAAAGAAACACGAGTACGTGTTGATGACTTGTCAAAAATCATTGCCAGTGTTTTATTTTCAAGGGTTTTGTTAATTTCCCCAGATTTATGTTGTTTTTTTAAGGTGATTGCCTGATCAATAATTTGTTGTAAATCATTGGTGGATAAATCATCTAAATTAATAAAATTTTTTGTCATGTTTGTTTTCCCGTTTATACGGCGTCAATTAGTTCACAGACTGTATTGATCATTATGTCAGCTTCAGTTTTCCCCATAATTAATGGCGGCAATAGTCGAATTGATTGACCTGTGATGTTAAGTAGTAATTTTTTATTAAGCGCTTCAACTAGCAAGCTCGAACAATCTTGCTTAAGCTCAATGGCTAGCATCAAGCCTTTTGCACGTATTTCTAAAACTTTGTCTGAGTTCGAAAGCTTTGATTTTAAGCTTGATAGTAAGTATTCGCCCATCTGCATAGTATTGCTAAGAATATTGTCTTTCTCGATAACCTCAAGCACTGCAAGCGCTGTTTTACATACCAGTGGGTTGCCACCAAAAGTAGATCCGTGAGAACCTGGCTGAAATAGTTTGGACGCTTTACCTTTAGCCAAGCACGCACCAATAGGTACGCCATTGCCTAAGCCTTTAGCTAAGGTTAAGACGTCAGGTGTTATGTTGTTGTATTGGTGAGCAAATAATTTTCCAGTACGGCCAATACCTGTTTGCACCTCGTCAAGTATTAGCAGCCAATTATTAGCTTCGCAAATATCCTGCACTTGATTAAGATAATCATCAGCTGGAATAATCACACCACTTTCACCTTGGATAGGCTCCAACATTACGGCCACTACATTAGCATTATCAGTGTGCGCTTTAATGGCGTTAATATCATCAAAGTCAACATGAATAAATTCACTAACCAAGGGTGCAAAACCAGATTGTACTTTTGGATTGCCAGTGGCAGACAGGGTTGCCATGGTGCGACCATGAAAACTTTGATTGGCCGTTAAGATAATTGGATTATCAATATTCTTAGCATGACCATGTAAACGCGCAATCTTGATAGCGGCTTCATTAGCTTCAGCGCCAGAGTTGCCAAAAAAAGCAGCATCCATATTAGATAATTGGCAAAGTTTTTCAGCCAATGCCTCTTGGTGTTCGATATGGTACCAGTTACTTGTATGGATAAGCTTTTGTGCTTGTGACTGAATGGCATGTGATATCTCAGGATGAGAATGACCCAACCCTGTAACACCAACACCACAAAGTGCATCTAGGTATTGATCGCCTTTAGTGTCTGTCAGGTAACAACCTCCACCTTTAACAAAGGTGACTTCAAGCGGTGCATAATTTGACATTAAATAAGACATAAATTTTTTAGTGTGTTTTTAACTTGGCCACTAAACAAAAAAGCCCCAAAACGGGGCTTTTATTACCAATCAGAATTCTGATTATGATTGGTAATGTAAAGGCGGTGCCATTTGACTATCGATTTCAGCTAACTCATTTTTGTAGCCTTCATAGAAAGAACCTGCTGGTGGGTTGACCCAATCTTCGTATGAAAAACCATTTGCATCTGTATGAGCTTTAAAAGTATTTTGTAGTGCGATTCTTTTTGCGCTTAATTCATTAGATTCTTGACTAACTGCGTCCATGTTTATCTCCTAAATGTAGAATAAGTAAAAAGAGTAATTATAACCTCAAATCAAGTTTTGTGGTGCTTATTATTTACTGTGAATAGTGACAAATACTTTACAATCTGTCTGGGTTTGTGTCACAATTAGGTTGAATATTTTTTAATCTGATAAGGAGCGTTTATGCAATTAAGTATTTCTGGTCACCATCTCGACATCACCGAGGCAATCAAGCAACATTCTACTGAAAAATTATCTAAAATTAAACATCACTTTGATCATTTGATTAATATCAATATGGTTTTAGGCGTTGAAAAGGATGTGCAAAAAGCCGAGGCAACCATTCATGTTAGCGGGGCAGATTTATTTGCTAAAGCTGAAAGCGACAATTTATACGTTTCTATTGACCAGATGGTTAATAAATTAGACTCACAAATTAGAAAGCACAAAGAAAAATTAAACGACCATAGGAAAAACTAAAGGTCGACTAACTTAGGGGAAATTCTAAGTTTAAAAAAAAGGAATATTGATCCAATGTCAGAAGTTGAAAACACTTCTTTCGAGGCTTGCCTCCAGAAACTAATGACGTCTCTGGAGGCATCTTTGTATGAAGAAGCCACTGCTCAACTCGCCAATTTACACTCGGCTGAAATTGCTCGCCTGTTAGAAAGTGTCTCACCAAAAGATAGAACTCAACTTTGGTTAACCATTGATCCAAGCACACAAGGCGATATTCTTAAAGATCTCAGCGAGGATGTTCAGTCTCAACTCTTAAATGAAATGGATGTTGATGCCATTGTGAAGGCCACCGAAGGCCTAGATATGGATGACTTGGCAGACATTGTGCCTGAGTTGCCTGAGTCGGCCCTGCATAATTTGTTACTCACATTGGATCACAAACATCGAGATCATCTTAAGCGTGTTTTATCTTACCCAGAGGATTCGGCAGGTGGGTTGATGAATATTGATATTATTACGGTACGTGATGATGTCAGTGTGCGCACTGTGATTCGTTATTTACGCTTATTAAAAGAAATGCCAAACGATACTGACAAGGTATTTGTGGTTGATCGCGCTTACAAGTATTTAGGTTCAATCCATATTTCTACTTTGCTAACCAACGAGGCAGAGCAAAACATTAACCCGTTGATTAATAAAACTTTGAAGCCGATTTTGGCAGACATGCCCGAAAAAGAAGTAGCGCACTTGTTTGAACACCGCGATTTAATTTCCGCACCGGTTGTTGATGAAAGCAACGAGCTGATTGGCCGTATTACCATTGACGATGTGGTTGACGTGATTCGTGATGAAGCCGAGCACTCAGTTATGTCAATGGCTGGTTTAGACGAAGAGGAAGATGTGTTTGCACCGGTAATGCAAAGTTCTAAACGTCGAAGTGTTTGGCTTGGTGTTAACCTAATCACAGTCTTTATTGCAGTATTTTTTATCGGCTTATTCGAAGCTACTTTGCAAGAGAAAATTGCCTTAGCAATCCTAATGCCAGTGGTGGCATCTATGGGTGGTATTGCCGGTACCCAAACCTTAATCTTGGTAACCCGTGGTATTGCTACCGGTAGAGTGACCACATCCAACCTTAAAGTATTAATGAATAAAGAGGTGGCGATTGGTTTTTTAAACGGCATAATTTGGGCGATAGTAATCGGTGTGGCGACTTATGTTTGGTTTGAAGATATGATGCTCAGTGTTGTTATTGCACTAGCCATTATTGTTAATTTAATCTTTGCAGCTTTCTCCGGTGCGTTTTTGCCTTCGCTACTCATTAGGTTTAAGATCGATCCTGCATTGGCAGGCGGTGTAATCCTCACAACCATTACTGACGTAATCGGTTTTGTTGCTTTCTTAGGTTTGGCTTCACTAGTCATCTAACAAAAATCTTACTTTGTAAAGCAGTATAAATGCCATTTGTACTTAAAAAATTCAATGCCGTTCAAGGTAAGAAAATTCAGTCTTTCTTGTTAGATGAGGCTGGCTTATCATCATCAGCCTCTCAAAAACTTTTGTCTAAAAATAGAGTGTTTGATGACCAAGGTAACATCTTAAAAAATGGACAAACCATAGACTTTGAACATGTTCAAGTAGCTGTATTTGAGGGACGTACAAGAGGCTTAAAGCCCATGTTTGAAGTTGAAGATTTTGCCGTCTTTGAGAAGCCATCTGGCATTATGGTGCACCCCACTCGAAAAGATACACCGTATTGCCTGCTTGATGAAATTAGATACTACTTTGGTGATAAAGCAGATTTAGCGCACCGAATAGATGCTGAAACTTCAGGTTTGGTCTTAGTAGCTAAAAACAAGCAGGCGAGTACAATATTAAAAACCTTGTTTGAAAATAGAGAGTGTAATAAAGAATATTTGGCTTTAGTTAAAGGCCAGATTAAAAACAACATTACCATTGATAAACCCATCTCAAAATCAAACGGCATCATTGGCATAAAAATGACTTGTGAAAACCAAGATGGTAAAGCATCAACAACACACATTCAGCCTTTAAAATTTAATGAACAAGATAATACAACCTTAGTAAAGGCTATACCTATTACTGGCAGACAGCATCAAATCAGAGTACACCTAGATTCAATCGGACATACGATTTTGGGCGATCCAATCTACGGGGTTGATGATCAAGTGGCTGATCAATGTTTAAAAAAGACATTGTCAGATGAAGATAGAACTGATTTGACTGGTGCAAAGCGACTAATGCTTCATGCAAACAAGTTGTCATTTATTTATAAAGGTGAAAAATACAGTATTACTTCAAAATTTAGCAAATTTTACGAATGAGCCGAATTTCACAGTAAAAAAAATCACATAAATTGATAAAAATAGCCTAAAAATGCTATTTTTAAGCTAAAAACAAGGGTTTTTTACTATTTTTTAAGAAATTTCGTAAATAATTAAAATCAGAAGTCTTTGGTGGAAATATCGTTAGCTTCTAGCCAGGTTCTGAACTTTGTTTGAATTTCTTCTATGGTTTTTTGATTATCCGCCTCAAAGCGAAGCACCAGGCATGGTGTGGTGTTAGAAGGGCGAACCAGGCCCCAGCCATTAGAATAATCCACTCGTACACCATCAATCGTGGTTATCTCAGCACCTTCAAAATTGACATTTGTAGCAAGTTTATCCATGGCTTTAAATTGGTCGCCTTGCTCGTCAAAGTGGATATTGATTTCTGGTGTGTTGATACTGTCAGGTAAATCGGCAAAAACCTCGGCGCAAGTTTTGTTGGTTTTTGACATAATTTCTAATAATCTTGCGCCGGTGTACAGAGCATCATCAAAGCCGTACCAACGTTCTTTAAAGAAAATATGGCCACTCATTTCACCACCAAGGGCAGCACCGGTTTCTTTAAGCTTAGCCTTAATAAAGCTATGCCCAGTGCGTGACATGATTGGATCGCCTCCATGTTCGGCAATGTCTTTTGGTAGTAAAGAAGAGCACTTAACGTCAAAAACAATTTTGGCACCTTTATTGCGTTCAAGGATATCTCTTGAATATAAAATCATTTGGCGATCTGCCCAAATAACATTACCTTTATTGTCAATGAGGCCGAGTCGGTCGCCATCACCATCAAAAGCAAAACCCATATCTGCACCGGTATCTTTTACTTCTTTGATAATATCAATAAGATTTTTTGGTTTCGATGGGTCAGGGTGGTGGTTGGGAAAAGTACCATCTACCAAACAAAATAGTTTGGTAACTTTAGCACCAAGTTGCTCGAATAATTTTGGCGCGATGTTGCCAGCCACGCCGTTACCTGCATCGACAACAATATTAAGTGGTTTGTCAATCTTAATGTCTGATTTGATGCGATCAATATAATCTTGCTCGATATCAACTTTAGTTGAAGTGCCGTGGCCTGTATTAAAGTCATTGTTTTTAATGCGTTGATACAGCTCTTGAATGCGATCGCCTGAGAGCGTTTCGCCAGCAATCATAATTTTAAAGCCGTTGTATTCTGGTGGATTGTGCGAGCCGGTGATCATTACACCACTTGTGGCAGCTTTGGTGTATGTGCCGTAATACACCAGCGGGGTAGGCACCATGCCAATATCAACAATATGACAGCCACTTGCTTTAAGGCCATCTTTTAAGGCGCTCATCAGCTCAAGACCACTGAGGCGTCCATCGCGCCCCACGACAATACCACGCTCACCTTTGGCGATGGATTCACTACCAATCGCAAGGCCGATGAGTTTGACTGCATCAGGTGTGAGATCTTGCTCAACAATGCCGCGAATATCGTAAGCTTTAAAAATAGATTGTGAAATAGGCATAGTGATAAAATGAATTTAAGTAAATGGTTTATTTTAATC
>JAQWRQ010000016.1 GCA_029243595.1 Gammaproteobacteria bacterium
CCACCGACACAAGCAACCAATGCATCAGGCAGACCACCGACTTGATCAGCAAATTGCGCTTTAGCCTCTTTGCCAATCACACTTTGGAAATCACGCACCATCATCGGATAAGGGTGTGGCCCTGCGACTGTGCCAATAATATAAAAAGTATCGTCAATATTAGTCACCCAGTCACGCATTGCTTCATTTAGTGCGTCTTTTAGGGTTTTTGAACCTGAAGAAACAGGCACTACTGTGGCGCCTAATAATTTCATGCGAAAAACATTAAGCGCCTGACGGGCAACATCAACTTCGCCCATATAAACAATGCATTCCAAGCCTAGACGAGCCGCGACGGTAGCAGTCGCTACGCCGTGCTGGCCTGCACCAGTCTCAGCAATAATACGTGTTTTACCCATACGCTTAGCCAATAAAGCTTGGCCAATGGTATTGTTTACCTTGTGTGCACCGGTATGATTTAGATCTTCACGTTTGAGATAAATCTGTGCACCACCGAGTTTTTTACTGAGATTTTCAGCGTGATAAAGCGGTGTTGTGCGGCCGACATAGTGTTTTAGATCGTGCTCAAATTCTTTTATAAAATCTGCATCGTCCTTGTATTTTTCGTAAGCCTCTTTAAGCTCACTCACCGCGGTCATTAATGTTTCTGCAATAAAGACACCGCCGTATTGTTCGAAATGACCTTTATCGTCTGGCAATGAATAACTCATGAGCGCGCCTTGTGTATAAATTGTTTTATTTTATCGATATCCTTGATTCCTGGGCTACTTTCCACGCCGCTAGACACATCAACCGCATAAGGGTTTACCTGTGCAATTGCATCAGCAACTGTATTTGGATTAAGGCCGCCAGCCAGAATGATCGGCAAATCGATATCGACCTTAGCCAAACTCCAGTCAAACGCCTCGCCCGTACCGCCATAAGTGTCTTTGTTAAAAGCATCTAACAACAAGCCACTGGCTTGGTGATAATCGTTAGCCATTTGGGTAATATTGGTGTCTTGATTAACGCGTAATGCTTTGATAAACGGCATAGCGTATTGGGTGCATTCAACCACTGATTCATCGCCGTGAAACTGTAAAGTGTCGAGTGGTACTTCGCATAATACTTCATCAACAAAGCTAGAGTCTGCATTCACAAACAAACCCACGCGATTAATAAATGGCGGCAAGGCGTTAACAATCTCTAGTGCTGACTCAACCTCAACATAGCGAGGTGACTTGTCATAAAACACTAGGCCAATCGCATCTATACCAAGAAGTGACGCCTCTCGTGCATTATTGGCATTAGTCAATCCGCAAATCTTAATTTTCATTTAGTGTGTATTCTCAGCATCTAGTTTTGCTTTAATTGTATCACGGTCAATCCACCACTTGTCTTCCACTAGCAAGTCAACTGCGCCTGATAATTTCTTTAAAAAGACTTCAGGTTTATCTAATTCTAAAGTTTTACGCCACACATCAAAAGTAGATTGGTCAGTAATATGCGAGTGTTTATCAGCAACACTAGTTAACATTTGCGAGGTAAAAAACGTTAGGTCATCGTCTTCACCACAACGCATTGAAGTAACATAATGCGCTGCCGCTGCCGCTACTGCTCTAGTGTCTGCCTCTTCTGGAGACTCTTCAACCAAATGCTGTAGCATTGCCACGGTAATTTCTGGGTCGATTGGAAAAGTAATGCCTAACCATAAAGCGTGCCCAAGTGCGACTAACGCATCTGGCCCTTCAGATAAGAACATCACATCACAAGCTTCAACAGCCAACTCCCACAGTTCGTCTTCTTGCGCTAGGCTAAAAGCGGTAAAGGCTTTTTCCCATGCATCTGCACCTTTGTAGCGCTCTACTTGAATACGGCCAATCTCTAATAAAATTTTGATACGCTCTTCGGCTGGTGAACTCTCGCTTAAGCCTGCCAACTGAGATTCAAAATATTCTAATCTTGATTGCAGCTGTTCTTCATTAGCATAGACGTCTTCACCATCATCACCGTCAAAAATATCTTGATCTTTGTTTAAATACTTAAATCCCATTTTGTTATCCTTTAATAAAATGCCGCCTCTAAGCGGTCTTCCCAATTTTCTGGCGTGTCGCCATAATCAGGCTTAACATCCATTTGAAAAAAGCGTTCGTCTGATGCTTTAGCAATGCTTTTAAGCACTACAACCAATTCTTCAAAAGATTCAAGCTGCGGATTTGCAATCATGACTTCACTTATTAGCAACATAGAGATCTACCGTTATTAATTAAATGCCTTGTATTTTACACCGCAAAGCCCATAAATAGCCATGCGATAGTAAGGCTATGATTTTTTCGACGCTTTTTTGGTGGTCTTTTTAACTGCTTTTTTCTTGGCTTTCTTTTTACGCTTAGCAGTTTTAGATTTGATTTTTCCAGCAATGGCTTTTTTACACTCTTCTAGTGTGAGTTCGCCTGGCTCTTTATTACCAAATAATTTAGAAATAGTAATGTTCTTTTGGCCTTTGCCTTTTTTCTTGCCGTTCCAAATGTAAGGGCCAAAACGACCATTGAGAATTTGAATTTCAGAATCATCAAAGGTTTTGATAATGCGCTCGGCATCAAATTTTTCTTTAGCGGCGATCAGTTCCAATGCTTTTTCAAGCGTGACGTCTTCAGGAATATCCTCTTTCAAAGAGACATATTTCTTGCCATACTGTATGTAGGGGCCAAAGCGACCATAGTTAGCTTTAATAACACCAAAGTCATCTGTTTCACCTACTGTACGTGGCATGTTGAATAGCTCTAATGCCTCGTCAAGGGTAATGGTCTCAATAACAAGATTGCCACGCAGTGAAGCGAAAGCCGGCTTATCCTCGTCATCTTTATGGCCGATTTGTGCGAAAGGGCCAAAGCGCCCAAAACGCACGCTGACAGGTTTTCCACTCTTTGGATCAATACCAAGATCGCGCATGCCGTGTGTTTCTTCTCTAGAGATGTCATCTGCCGCTTCAATTTTTTCATGGAAAGGGCCGTAGAATTCTTTAACCACACCTTGCCAAGCAACACCTTGATTAGCAATGGTGTCAAAATCGGTTTCTAAATTTGCTGTAAATTTGTAATCAACAATATCACCAAAATGTTTAACCAAGAAATCGGTTAATAAGTAAGCAACACTGGTTGGGAAAAGTTTATTTTTCTCAGCGCCTGTATTTTCTGTTGGCTCCGACTGTTCAACCTTGCCTTCGTTGATCTCAATTAGCTGATACGTACGCTCTGCACCCTCGCGCGTTTCTTTAGAAACATAATTTCGATCTTGTACGGTTGACACCATAGTGGCAAAAGTAGAAGGACGACCAATACCCATTTCTTCAATTTTCTTCACCAAAGAGGCTTCGGTGTAACGTGGTTTAGCACGTGAAAAGCTTTCCCTAGCAGCAAAACTAGCCAAAGTTAATTCATCGCCTTGGCTTAAGTCTGGCAATAGTTTGTCGTCTGATGACAAGTAGTCATAAACACTTAAAAACCCTGGGAACACTAATATTTCACCATTTGCCAAAAAGGTTTCATCGCGATTAGAAATGTTGGTTTTAATTTGTGTTCTTTGTAGTTTTGCATCACTCATTTGTGAAGCTAATGCGCGCTTATAAATCAATGCGTACAGTTTGGCTGCCTGATCTTCCAAACCATAAATCTCCGACTTGGTTAAATCGGTTGGTCGAATGGCCTCGTGCGCTTCTTGTGCGCCTGCGTCTTTAGTTTTGTAGCGTCTTGCCTCATGGTACTCAGCGCCATACTTAGAGGTAATTTCTTTTTGGGCTGCCGCAATCGCCTCTTCAGACAATGTGAATGAGTCAGTTCTCATGTAGGTAATTGCACCTTCACGATATAGATTTTGCGCCAAAGTCATGGTCTGTTTAACTGAGAATCCTAACTTCTGAGACGCCTCTTGCTGCAAAGTTGAAGTGATAAACGGTGCTTTTGGCGAACGCTTAGAAGGTTTTTTCTCAATGCTATTAACATTGAGTGTTGCGTCTAATAATTTATTAGCAAACTCAAGCGCCTCATCTTTTGTCGAAAAGTCTTTATCAAGTTTTGCTTCAATTAACTCACCTGCACCGTTCACCAAATCGGCTTTAATTTTAAAAGTGCTTTTAACCGTATGATCGTTAATCTCTCTTTCTCTTTCTACTACTAAACGCACCACCGGAGACTGCACTCTACCTGCTGACTTTGCACCTGAAACTTTTTTCCATAGGACGCCTGATATCTCAAACCCTACCAAACGGTCAATAACACGTCTGGCCTGTTGCGCATCAACAACATCAAAATTTACTGTTTTTGGCTCTTGAATCGCTTTTGTAATTGCGCTTTTTGTAATCTCATGGAAAACAATGCGTGGCGTCTCTTTCGGTAAGTCAAGCGCTTCTAGCAAATGCCATGCAATTGCCTCTCCTTCGCGGTCCTCATCAGTCGCGAGATAGACTTGTTCGGATTTTTTGACTGCTTTTCGAAGATCAGTGACGACTTTTTTCTTGTCAGCGCTGATTTCATAATTTGGCTTGAAGTTATTTTCAATCTCAATGCCGTTTTTCTTAGCCATATCACGGATATGGCCGATACTAGACTTAACCTGGTAGTCTTTGCCTAAAAATTTTTCAATTGTTTTGGCTTTAGCGGGGGACTCAACAATAACAAGATTTTTTGCCATTATTGAACAGTATGGTTGTCATCAAGAAACACAATTGATTCTAGCCATTGTGCTGAGATCTCTTCGTCGTTGCTATTGCCCAACACCATCATTACTACCCACTTTAAATCATCTAAAGATACCGCGGAATCACCCAATGACATAATTTGATCAATGATCATTTCACGCTGGTTAGCATCTATTTGTTTCATGTTTTCCATAAACAATAAGAAGCCACGAGATTTAGCATCGAGTTTTAATTTTTCCGCCTCACTATAAATACGCATACCGCCATGTGTATTGGCAAATGGCTTAATATTACCATCTTGCAAGGTAGCAATATTTTCTAGCCAGCTAAGTGCTTTTTCAATACGAACCGCCTCAAAACCTGCATCTGAAAGGTGCGCTTTTAAGGTAGTGTCATCAATTTCATTAGACGAATCATGTTCTGCTTCTTCAAACAAGTAGTCAAACATATAAGTTAGTACGTCAAGAATATTGTGTGTCATAAAATCTCACTTAGTTAATAGATAGCCAGAGCCGCTAGCCTTTGTCACCCTGTTTGAAAGCTCTAACAAAAGCAACTCTTGTGTAATGATTTGGGGGCTCAACCCACTTTTTTCAACCATTTCATCAATACTTATGGCTTCATAACCCAGGTATTTTAATAGCACAGAGGGGGTGTTGTCTACATCTTTTGTATAAATAGCTGTGTTACCACCTAATAAAGGCGGCTCAAAATCCAGCGATAACTCCTCAATAATGTCCTCAATATTCTCAACTAATTTTGCTCCTTGTTTGATTAATTGATGACAGCCTTGCGACAATGGGTTGTGGATAGAACTCGGAATAGCAAACACTTCCTTACATTGATCAGCGGCTAATTTAGCCGTAATCATAGTGCCACTTTTAATACTAGCCTCCACCACCAAAGTACCCAGACTCAAACCGCTGATAATTCTATTGCGTCTTGGGAAATTATTTGCTACTGGCGCTGTGCCAATAGCAAATTCAGATACTAACGCACCTTGGGTTGAGATTTGGTGTGCCAATGATTTATGCTTTGCCGGGTAAATTCGATCAAGCCCTGTGCCACACACTGCAACGGTTAGTTGGCCAGCCCCCAATGCGCCAATATGTGCACTGGCATCAATACCACTGGCCATACCCGAAGTGATTATTAAGCCTGCTTTAGACAACGCCTCAGCAAACTGCTGAGCGTTTTGTTTACCCCCTGGCGTTGGATTACGACTACCCACAATAGCAAGTTGTTGCTTAGACAAGCATTCAACATTGCCTCGCACATATAGCACCGGTGGCGGATCAGAAATAGTCTTAAGTTGTTGAGGGTAGCCTGCATCAATTAGAGTTAGAATATGGCAGTTTTCGGCTTTGGCCCAATCAATATCAGCTTGCACCGTTGAGGTGTCTTGCTGCTCCAAGTAATCAAGGGTCACTTGTCGAAACAACCCACACTCTTTACGTTGTGTTTTTGAAGCCAGAAACACTTGCTCAGGCGTTTCGAAAATTTTAAGCGCTTTATAAAAAGTACGCACACCTAAGTGTGGTGCTTTGAGTAGCATGAGCCAATAGATTAGATCCATCTTAAATTTAGGTTGTTAAGGATTTGAAAGTTATTATAAATTAATATACTTATTTACAAGGCGTATTGTGATTTATGGTAAAATTGCAAGATTTTATCGGCTGATATTCTATTATGAAACAGAAAAGAACCTTCCAACCCAGCGTTATAAAACGCAAACGTACTCATGGCTTTAGATCAAGAATGAGCACTAAGTCTGGCCGCGCAGTAATCAATGCCCGCAGAAGAAAAGGACGTAAGCGTTTAGCTGCTTAATGTCTCTACGGCTGAATCGTGAAGCCAGAATTCTTAAAGCCCATGAATACACCCATGTTTTTAAAGGTGGTAAGCGGGCTAAGGGTAAGTACTGGCAAATCATTGCAAAACCTATTCAAGAGTCTAGACCACGTCTAGGCTTGGCAATATCAAAGAAGGTGACACGTTTGGCTGTCGACAGAAATCGATTCAAACGTGTTGCTAGAGAAACCTTTAGAGTGGCGCAAGCGCAGTTAGATAATTGGGGTTTTGTGGTGATGGCTAGAAATGCTAAGCCAGCTAAGAACCCAGAGCTGTCCGCTGAATTACTAGACTTATTTAAACAGGTGACAAAAAACTAATTTGAATTATGCGTTATTTATTGCTTATTCCCATTAAATTTTATCAGTTGTTTATCAGCCCGTTTCTAGGCGCTAATTGCCGTTTTGATCCAACTTGTTCGCAGTATTCTTACGATGCCGTGAAAGAGCATGGCTTTTTCAAAGGCTTTGCACTGAGTGCAAAACGCATTGGAAAATGCCACCCTTGGCATGATGGTGGCTTTGATCCAGTACCCAAAAAACATTCACACTAATATCAACTAAATTAACCTTTTATGAACAATCAAAAATTATTCCTCGGTATTGCTATTTTCTTAACTGTTTTCCTATTATGGGATAAGTGGCAAATTACACACATAACGGATGCTGATGGCAATGTTGTTCGTAAATCTCAAATTACCTTGGACGCACCCGCACAAAACAACGATGTGCCGATGATCAGCACAGACTCAACACAAATTGACCTGCCAACCCCAGCGATTACTGAACAGCATGGATTTACCACGGTCACAACTGACTTACTTACAGTAGAAATTAGCCATAAAGGTGGTACGATTCAAAATGCCTATCTTAATGCCTTCCCTATCGAAAAAGGTGGCGAAGAAAAATTTCAGTTATTAAGCAATAAGACTGGTTCACTGTTCCAAGCGCAAAGTGGTTTGGCATCACGCGATGACTTATTGCCAACGCACTTGTCAATGTTTAACTCTGCTAATACAAATTATCAACTATCTGCAGACGAGTTAGTTGTACCACTAACTTGGCAAGGAAAAAATGGCGTCACAGTTACAAAGAACTTCCATTTTAAGAAGGGTAGCTACGGTGTTGATATCGACTATCAAATTAATAATAATTCCAATCAATCAATCCCAGCCAAAAGCTATGTACGCCTAAGTCGAAATTCAATTGGACAAGGAAACATGATGATGCCTACCTTTACGGGTGGTATTGTTTACGACAAAACAGCCCATACTGTACAAAAAAATGAGTTTGATGACTGGAACGACTTTGCACAACAGCAAGCACTTGGTGGGTGGATGGCAATGGTTCAGCAATATTTTGTTGCAGCCTGGATTCCAAACCAAGGCGAAGAGCAAGTTTTCTCAGCAAGTGTTAGCAACGGTATACACAAACTAACCAATGCCAATCAGCAGGTTAGTATTGATGCCGGAAGTAGCGCAACACTAGGCGCTAATCAGCTTTATCTTGGCCCTAAAGAATATGGTCAAATTGAAAAGGTGGCCACCGGGTTGAACTACACGCTTGATTATGGATGGTTAGATATCTTAGCTGACCCATTGTCTTGGGCTATTCATAAGATCAACAACTTTGTTGGTAGCTGGGGCTGGTCAATTATCATTATCACTATCTTAATTAAATTAGCCTTCTATCCACTAAGTGAAAAATCATACCGCTCAATGGCTGGCATGAGAAAACTCTCACCAAGATTGGCTAAACTCAAAGAAACCTATGGTGATGACAAGCAAAAAATGGGTCAAAAAACCATGGAGCTGTACAAGAAAGAAAAAATTAACCCTGCCTCTGGCTGTTTGCCAATCATGGTGCAGATCCCTGTATTTATTGCTTTTTACTGGATGTTGCTTGATACGGTTGAGTTACGCCAAACAGCGTTCTGGTGGCTGACAGACTTATCAACAGAAGACCCTTACTACATCTTGCCAATTATTATGGGCGCGTCTATGTTCGTACAGCAGAAGCTTAACCCGCCGCCGCCTGATCCAATGCAAGCGAAAATCATGATGTCATTACCCTTTGTGTTTACCATTTTCTTCTTATGGTTCCCATCAGGTTTGGTGCTTTATTGGGTGTTTAATAATATTCTATCTATTGCACAGCAGTGGTCGATTAATAAGCGTATTAACGGCTAATTGCTTGCTGTTTTCACCTTATACTGCGTTAAACCTAAGAAAATACTCAGTCACATAGCATCAACTATGTTCAGTCCTATTTTCTTGGGTTCGCCTTGTATAATGCAAAAATAACAGCGCAATAGGTGTTACACATGCTACTAGACAATTCAGATGAGTATCAATATTGGCGAGACGAAAAACTCGCCAACATCCCGACCCAGTTAAACGATTGTATTGTTGAAATACAAAACCCGTTTGAACTCTCAAGTGCAGAAAAAAACAAAATTACCGACCTTTGTCAAAGGGGCAATTTTTCCTTATTTCAAATCCAGCCTATTGATCAATACGACACAGCGATTATCAGTATCAACGCCCAATTTGGGCTAACGGACTTCGATCAACACTTGTTTGTTAAAACCGGTGGACTGGCACACATCACCCAGGGTGGCGAAAAAGACCAGGGAGAATTTATCCCCTACACCGATAAAAACATAGGCTGGCATACCGATGGCTACTACAATGCAATTGATGCACGTATTCGTGCATTCTCCTTGTTCTGTGTTAACCCTGCGACTCAAGGTGGTGTCAATGAATGGATCGATCCACAAATGATCTATCTACTACTACGAGAAGATAACCCTGATATTGCCAAAGCACTCACACACTCGAAAGCCATGAGTATTCCGGAGCACGAAGTTGATGGCGTCGTTAGACGCGAGAAATCAACGGGGCCGATATTCTTTGTTGATGAGCTTAGTGGGTCGCTTTATATGCGCTACACTCAACGCAAGAAAAATATTAATTTTTTAGATTCTACTGAAATCAAACAAGCCGTTGAACACTTAGACGCTCTACTAAGTACAAAAACCGATTATCATTTTCAACATCTAATGCAATCTGGCCAAGGTTTATTGTGTAACAACATCCTGCATAAGCGTAATAGCTTTACTGATGATATTAACAATCCAAGACTCTTACTCAGAGGGCGATATTTCAATCGGATCAAATAGGGTTATAATCACCTCATGATTAACAACCACTTACTCAGTCTCGCTAAGCAGTCACCTTCAGATAATAAAAATGAACGACCAGACAATGAGATTTCACTAGTGGTGATTCACAATATATCCCTACCACCAGGTGAATTTAACAACGACTATGTAGAACAATTCTTTACCAATCAGCTTGATTTTGATAAACATACTTATTTTAAAAATATTAAAGAAATGCAGGTGTCTGCACACCTATTAATTAAACGCGATGGCTCAAGCATACAATTTGTACCA
Organism: Gammaproteobacteria bacterium; assembly: GCA_029243595.1. Taxonomy (GTDB): domain Bacteria; phylum Pseudomonadota; class Gammaproteobacteria; order PS1; family Pseudothioglobaceae; genus Thioglobus_C. Next base: position 9,983 of record JAQWRQ010000016.1, read on the forward strand.
TTCGATCAACGTGCCTGGCATGCAGGTAAATCCAGTTATAAAGGTCGAGATAATTGTAATGATTACTCTATTGGTATCGAGCTAGAAGGAAGCGACAATCTTGCGTATGAAGCGGTACAATATCAATCATTAAAAATAATATTAAATTTATTAAAGGTTCATTACCCAATCGAGGCTGTTGTTGGGCACAGCGACATTGCTCCAGGTAGAAAAACTGACCCAGGTAAAGCCTTTAATTGGGATGAAATACAGGATTAATATACATGAAACTACTCAATAAATCTTACTTACGCGCCAAGCAAATCAAACTTATTATCTTTGACGTTGATGGCGTTTTAACCGATGGTGGGTTGTACTTTTCTGATGGCGGAGAAGAGTTCAAACGCTTTAATTCGCTTGACGGCTTGGGCATCAAAATCCTAAAAGACAATGGAGTTGAACCTGCTGTCATTACTGCGCGTAACTCAACAACGGTTGAACATCGCATGAAAAATCTAGGTATAACGCATTTTTACCAGGGCCAAGATGACAAAGTTGTCGCCTTTAATGATTTACTAAACAAGCTCAACCTAACAGCCGACCAAGTTGCCTATATGGGTGATGACGTCATTGATTTGCCAGTGATGACTAAAGTAGGCTTGCCGATTGCAGTTGCTAATGCACATGAATTGGTTAAAGAAAATGCTTGCATAGTAACAGACAAGGTAGGTGGTCATGGCGCTGTCAGAGAAGCATGTGACTTTATTCTAAAGGCGCAAGATACCTTCGATGAGGCGATGAAAGTCTATTTGACGTGACCGATTTTCAGCAGCAATGCTACCAAACACTTCAAGATAAAGTTCCTGCTGGTCGGGTTATTACTTATGGGGGTTTAGCGCAATTGATCGGCCATCCTAATGCGCATCGAGCTGTTGGTAATGCGATGAATAAAAACCCCTTTGCACCCAAGGTTCCTTGCCATCGCGTGGTCAAATCAAATGGTGATTTAGGTGGGTTCGCACTCGACTTGAAGATCAAAATAAAACGCCTTCAAAAAGAAGGCGTTCAAGTCATGAATAATAAGATTGTTGACTTTAAAGAAAAAGTCGTCAAGATAGCTTAGAGTTTTTTGCCTCGAGCCTTGGCAATCATTTGTAGTTGTGCCATTGCCTCTGCTAATGCTGCTTGTGTTGTGCCGACATCGTGACCATTATCTGAATTAGTCATAGCCTCTTCTGCGCGTTGTTTAGCTTCTAATGCTTTAGACTCGTCTAAATCATGTGCGCGAATTGCTGTATCAGAAAAAATCGTTACTGTATCAGGCTGCACCTCAACAATGCCGCCAGAAACATAAATAGATTCAACGCCCTTTTCAGTTTCAACACGAACTTCACCTGGTTTTAAAACTGATAAGAGTGCAACGTGTTTTGGGTAAATACCTAGTTCACCTGTTGATGCCGGTGCAAACACACAGTTCGCTTCACCTGAGTAAAGTGACTCTGTTGCACTAACGACATCGACATGGATGGTTGACATTTACGAGTTCTCCGCTGCTCTTTCACGAACTTCTTCAATAGAGCCCGTCATGTAGAATGCCTGCTCTGGAAGATCGTCAAGCTCACCATCAAGAATTGCCTGGAACCCAGAAAGCGTATCTTTGAGTGATACATACTTACCAGGAGAGCCGGTAAACACTTCTGCTACGAAGAATGGCTGAGACAAGAAACGTTGAATCTTACGAGCACGTGATACTGACTGTTTATCTTCTTCAGATAATTCATCCATACCTAGAATCGCAATAATATCTTTTAATTCTTTATAACGCTGCAATACACCTTGTACACCACGAGCAATATTATAGTGCTCTTCACCAACGATTAATGGATCTAGCTGACGTGATGTAGAATCCAGCGGATCTACCGCAGGATAAATTCCTAACTCTGCTACTTGACGCGACAATACAACTGTTGCATCCAAGTGAGCAAACGTTGTTGCTGGAGATGGATCAGTCAAGTCATCCGCAGGTACATATACCGCTTGGATTGAAGTAATTGAACCCTTTTTAGTAGAAGTAATACGCTCTTGCAATGCACCCATTTCTGATGCTAGTGTTGGTTGGTAACCTACCGCTGAAGGCATACGACCTAATAATGCTGATACTTCAGTACCTGCAAGTGTGTAACGGTAAATGTTATCAATAAATAACAATACATCACGGCCTTCATCACGGAAGTACTCAGCCATTGTTAAGCCTGTTAACGCAACACGTAATCTGTTTCCCGGCGGCTCATTCATTTGGCCATAAACAAGAGATACTTTATCTAATACGTTTGATTCTTTCATCTCATGATAAAAGTCATTACCTTCACGAGTACGCTCACCAACACCAGCAAATACTGAGTAACCAGAGTGCTCAATCGCAATGTTACGAATGAGCTCCATCATATTTACTGTTTTACCAACACCAGCACCACCAAATAAACCAACTTTACCACCCTTAGCGAATGGACAAACTAAGTCAATTACCTTAATACCAGTTTCTAACAACTCTGCAGCAGGTGCAAGCTCATCGTAAGAGGGTGCAGGACGGTGAATTGCCCAGTCTACCTCTTGACCAATATCGCCAGCATTATCAATTGGCTCGCCAAGTACATTCATAATACGCCCCAATGTTTTGGTACCTACTGGTACTTTAATTGGTTCACCTGTATCCGTCACTTCCAAGCCTCGTTTTAAACCTTCAGAGCCACCCATTGCAATCGCACGAACCACGTTATCGCCCAGCTGCTGCTGAACCTCTAATGTTAATCCCGTTTCAGTAACGCTTAGAGCGTTGTAAACACTAGGAACACTGTCTGCTGGAAACTCAACGTCGATAACCGCGCCAATAATTTGTGTAATTTTTCCGTTGCTCATTTTGCTTTTTCCTCTTTTTAAACTCTATATTTTTTAAATTTATACCGCAGCAGCACCACTAACAATCTCAGAAATTTCCTGAGTAATTGCCGCCTGTCTTGCCTTGTTGTAAACTAACTCTAATTCCTGAACCATGTCGCCTGCATTATCTGTCGCACTCTTCATTGCAATCATTCGTGATGACTGCTCACAAGCAATATTTTCCACCAAACCTTGGTAAACCAAAGCTTCAATATATCTTACCAATAATGCACTCAATGCTTCTTGGGCATCTGGCTCATAAATATAATCCCAATGATGATCCATATCATCAACTTCGCCTGCTACCATTGGCACTAATTGCGCCACTGTTGGCGTTTGGGTCATGGTATTTTCAAACCTATTATAAGCCACTGATAACTGCTGAATTTCACCTGCATCGTAAGCATCTAACATAACTTTGACTGTACCTAGCAAATCATCAAAATGTGGTGCGTCGCCCAGATCTATCAATACTGACTTAATATTTAAGCCTGTATTCTTAAAGAATGATGTCGCTTTTTTACCGATCGTGCAAATATCAACTTCAATGCCTTTAGCCTGGTAATCAGTTATTTGCTTTAACAAGCTTCTGAATAAGTTGGTGTTTAGGCCGCCACATAAACCCCTATCACTAGAAATAATGATAATGCCAATACGCTTAACATCGCCAACTTCTTTCATATAAGGGTGCTCAAACTCAGAGTGAGCGTAAGCCAAATGCCCAATCACTTGGGAAATTTTTTCAGAATAAGGGCGTGATGCCAACATTCTATCTTGGGCTTTTTTCATCTTAGACGCTGCCACCATTTCCATGGCCGACGTGATCTTCTGAGTATTTTTAATACTCGCGATCTGTGTTCTAATTTCCTTGCCAGCTGCCATATTATCTACTTACCAAGTGTGGTTTGCTTTAAAGTCATCAATTGCGGCTTGTAACTCTGCTGCAATATCGTCGTTATAGTCGCCTGTTGTATTGATTTTGTCCATCAATGGCACCTGATTTGCGCCCATGTAAGCAATCAATGCTGCTTCAAAATCAACAACTTTATTGGCATCTATATCATCTAGTGAGCCTGAGTTCGCTGCAAACAACGAAGTTGCCATTTCAGCAACCGACATTGGCGCATATTGATTTTGTTTCATCAGCTCAGTCACACGTTGACCACGGTCAATCTGTGCTTTTGTTTCTGCATCAAGGTCTGAAGCAAACTGTGCAAATGCCGCTAATTCACGGTACTGCGCCAAGTCAAGACGAACACCACCACCTAATTTCTTAATAATGTTGGTCTGTGCTGCACCACCTACTCGTGATACTGATAAACCCGCATTAATCGCTGGGCGAATACCTGCATTAAATAAATCTGTTTCTAGGAAAATCTGACCATCGGTAATAGAAATTACGTTAGTTGGTACGAATGCTGACACATCACCACCCTGAGTTTCAATAATTGGCAATGCTGTTAACGAGCCTGTTTTACCTTTGACTTCGCCATCGGTTAACTGCTCTACATAATCTGCATTGATACGTGACGCACGCTCAAGTAAGCGTGAGTGTAAGTAAAACACGTCGCCTGGGTAAGCCTCACGTCCTGGTGGACGCTTAAGAAGTAGTGATACTTCACGGTAAGCCCATGCTTGCTTGGTTAAATCATCATAAACAATTAGTGCATCTTCACCACGATCACGGAAGTACTCAGCCATTGAACAGCCTGCGTATGGTGCGATGTATTGTAGTGCTGGAGATGATGCCGCACCAGCATTAACAATAATTGTATTTTCTAATGCGCCGTGCTCTTCTAGCTTGCGCACAACCGCCGCTACTGATGAGTCTTTTTGACCGATAGCAACATACACACACTTAACACCCGTGTCTTTTTGGTTAATAATTGCATCAATCGCTACGGCCGTTTTGCCCGTTTGACGATCACCAATAATTAGCTCACGTTGGCCACGGCCAACTGGTACCATCGCATCAATCGCTTTCACACCGGTTTGAATTGGCTCATCAACACTTTGACGATCAATTACACCAGGCGCCATAATCTCTAATGGGCGTGCGCCTTGGGCTTTAATATCGCCTTTACCATCAATTGGCTTTCCTAGTGCACTAACCACACGACCTAGCATTGCTTCACCTACTGGTACTTCCATCAAGCGATTGGTACATTTAACTGTATCGCCTTCAGAAATATGTAAATAGTCACCTAAAACTACTGAGCCAACTGAGTCTTGCTCTAAGTTCAATGCCATACCGAACGTGTTGCCCGGAAATTCTAGCATTTCACCAAACTGAACATCTGCCAACCCGTGAATACGAACGATGCCATCACTTACACTGATTACCGTACCTTCAGTACGTGCTTCAGCTGCAAAATCAAAGCCTTCTATTTGTTTTTTAATTAAATCACTAATCTCGCTGGCGTTTAATTGCATAACCCTTCCTCTTAATAAAATAAATTAATTAATTGACAAACGTGAACCCAGCTCATTTACTCGAGCCTTGATTGACAAGTCAATTACTTTGTCACCTTCTTTAATCACTACGCCACCCACTAGATTTTCATCCACTTCGGTGTCGATACTTACTGTTGTACTGTATTTATCAGATAAATCACTCACAATTTGTTTTTCTTCAGCGGCGCTTAACTTATAAGCACTAATCACATGAAATGTCTTAGCATCACTACTAAGGTTGCTCATTGCATCAAACAACTCAAGCATACTTGGCAATGCGCCAATACGGCTGTTGTCTAACAACAAAGCAACAAAAGACGTTTCTTCTGTATTTAACGCTCTGCCTAAAATCGACCCAAACAACGCCACAACCGCTTGCGCTTTATTCTCATTGGTTGCGCCTGGCGAAGCAATAAATGCTTGCATGTTTTCATCATTAGCCAATTGTGCGCCCGCCTCTAATACACCCCTCCAGTCTGAATGCGACTTATTTTGCTCAGCAATTTCAAAAACTGCGTTAGCGTAGGGTTTGGCGATTGTTGTTAGTTCCACTGATCGATCCTATAGTGTTTGTGACAATTTGCCTAACATGTCTTTATGCGTTTTAGCGTCTACTTCTTTAGCCAATACTGAATTTACACCTTGCATAACTAAATCAGACACTTGGTCTTTTAGCTCATTACGAACACGGTTAGCTTCTTGATCAATCTCTGCTTGTGCGCTTGTTTTGATTCTATCGGCTTCTTGTGAAGCAGTATCCTTAGCATCTTCAACCATCGTTGACGCTTGTCTACCTGCATTAGCAATAATTTCAGCTGCTTGGTCTTTAGACTGGTTAAGCATTTCTTGCGCTTTTTGCTGTGCTTCTTTATGCTCTGATAAACCACGTTCTGCTGCAATCAAACCACTTTCAATGCGCTTTTTACGCTCGTCCATGGCAGCAACAATTGGGGGCCAAATAAACTTCATGCAGAACCATGTAAACATGGCGAACATGATTAACTGGCCAATCATTGTCAAATTAATATTCATAGCTTAAACCTTGTGTGCTTTTAAATAAACAGTCTTTAACCGGCAACCGCAAATATGATATACATTGAGATACCTACCGCAATCATTGGTACCGCATCTACTAGACCCATTACGATGAACATTTGTGTTCTAAGCATTGGGATAAGCTCAGGCTGACGCGCTGCACCTTCCAAAAATCTTGCACCTAAGATACCAATACCAACTGCCGCACCTAACGCACCTAAACCCATTAAGATTGAACCTGCTAAAAATAATGTTGCTTGTACTTCTGTCATTTCTTACTCCTATTTATAAAAAAATTAATGCTCTTTCTGATGAGCCATATCCATATACACAATTACCAAAGTCATAAAGATAAAGGCTTGTAGTAATACGATTAAGATGTGGAAAATTGCCCATGGCAATGATAAGCTCCACTGGATCCAAAACGGCAATAAGGCGATCAAGATGAAGATCATCTCACCGGCATACATATTACCAAATAAACGCAAGGCCAACGAAACCGGCTTAGCAATCAGGTTTACACCCTCTAAAAACAAGTTAAACGGCAACATCATTTTGCCAAACGGGTGAAACAAAAGCTCGCCTGCAAAACCGCCAGCGCCTTTTTCTTTAATGCTGTAATAAAGAATAAGAAAGAAAATACCAATCGACATACCAAAAGTTGCATTTGGATCTGTGGTTGGCACCACTTTAAAGAATACATGGTGTGGATCTGCACCAAAGAAAACGCCAATTTGTTGCGCAAGATACGGCAACCAATCAACTGGCACCAAGTCCATCGTGTTCATTAGTACAATCCAGATAAAAGTCGTGAGTGCTAACGGCGCAACCATTGGGTTTTTACCGTTAAATGAGCCACGAACATTTTCATCAATAAATTCGATAATGCTCTCAATAAAATTTTGAGCACCAGAAGGGGTGTCAGCGGTCATCTTTTGACCGATACGATAAAAGAAGAATAAGAAAAACGCACCTAAAATAAATGAAACACCTAGTGTGTCTAAATGCACTGCCATAAAGCCCATGTCTTTGGCCTCTGCAGCAGTATGTGCTAATTCCCAAACGCCCGTGTCTGGATTTTGACCATAGGTCAAGTTTTGCAAGTGATGCTTAATATAGTCGCCAGAAGCAATAAGTCCGTTTTCTGATGCCATTATCTTTGTAAAACCTTATCCATTAAAAAACCAATTAATCCTAAAATTAAACCAATAATGAGTGCTTTTGAATTTAACTCTAAGTGAAAATGCCCCACTAAAGTTAAACCAACTACCATTGCCATACGCATTATCACGCTGTATGCCATCATCCCAACACTTGCTTGGACGCTCATTGTCGTTGCCTTTTGTTTGTTTGTATGCCGATTAACTAGCCATGTATTCATCAAGCTAGTTACCCCCCCATAGGCTGCAGAAACTCCCGCACCTAATGTGGAAAAATAAGCAACGGCCAATACAATGACCGTTAATTGAATCTTTGGCAGCTTACTTTTCATCGCCAAAACCTCAATATGTACAAACCCACAAAATTGTGAATTATACAGTCTTGATAATAAAAATTAAAGCCGTTTTTGCTGAAAAATTGGTTTTATTGCCTAGTATTAATAGGTAACGATATTCTTATACATTTGACAACAATGCCAACTCTATCAATAATGGCTTTTTTTGAAACAAACTAACCGAGGAGAGAATATGGCACACGTTGTCGTTATTGGCGCAAGTACGGGCGGATTACCTTTTGCCTACGATGCTAAAAAAACACTAGGGAAAGACCACAAAGTTACGGTAATTTCCAACAACCCTGATTTTAACTTTATTCCTTCCAACCCATGGGTAGCAGTTGGCTGGCGCTCTGAAGATGACATTAGTTTTGAATTGGAGCCTAGGCTTAAGAAAAAAGACATTAATTTAATTGTTGGTGAAGCCACTGAAATTAAACCTAACGATAATCAAGTCATAGTTGGCGATCAAGTAGTGGATTACGACTACTTAGTGTTGGCTACCGGCCCTAAACTGGCTTTTGATGAAGTAGATGGCCTTGGCCCTGACGGGCACAGTGTTTCAATCTGTACAACAGCACATGCCAAGGTTGCCTCTAATGAATGGGAAACATTCTGTAATAATGGCGGTGGCCCGATTGTGGTTGGCGCAGTGCAAGGCGCCTCGTGCTTTGGTCCGGCTTATGAATTTGCTTGTATTATGGACACCGACCTTAAAAAACGCGGCATTCGTGACAAGTGTCCGATGACCTTTGTCACCGCTGAGCCGTATATTGGTCATCTTGGCCTCGGTGGTGTTGGCGACTCAAAGGGCTTATTAGAGTCAGAATTCAGACAACGCCATATTAAATGGATCACCAATTCAAAAGTCACTTCAATTACTAAAGACACGGTAACAGTTGAAGAAGTAGACAGCGAAGGCGCCGCCATTAAAGCCCATAAAGTTGCCACCAAGCACACGATGATGCTGCCGGCCTTTAAAGGTGTTGATGCTGTAGCAAACTTGTCTAATGTTGATGCAGGTTATGTTAATCCACGTGGCTTTGTTATGATTAACGATTATCAGCAATCACCCGTTAAAGACAACATTTTTTCACTCGGTGTGAATATCGCTATCCCACCGGTTGAGCCAACACCAGTGATGTGTGGCACGCCAAAAACCGGCTACATGATTGAATCTATGGTTACTGCTACCGTACATAATATCGAAGAAATGATTGCCGGAAAGTCACCATCCAACATCCCAACTTGGAATGCGGTTTGTATTGCTGACATGGGTGATACCGGTGCAGCGTTTGTGGCCATGCCTCAAATCCCACCGCGTAATGTAACCTGGGCCAAAAAAGGCAAGATGATGCACCTCGCAAAAATTGCCTTTGAGAAATTCTTTATTCGTAATATGAAAACAGGTAATCCAGAACCAGCTTATCAAAAATATATCTTTAAGATGTTGGGCATTGAGCGTTTAAAGAAAAAATAATTAAAACTAAAAAATCCGCTTACATTTGAGCGGCTTTTTTATTACGCACTTTTTTCAATCATCTCCTCGGCCGCTGTGCGCGCCTTATCAGTAATCGTTGCGCCACCCAAAATACGTGCAACTTCACTCACACGCTCATCAGCCGACAGCTGTTCAACGGTTGTTTGTGCACCATCATCTTGCTGGGCTTTGCTCACACGTAAATGCTGATGTCCAAAACTGGCCACTTGCGCCAAATGAGTAATACAAATAATCTGATAGTGTTCGCTCAACTGTTTTAATTTTTGCCCGACGACTTCAGCCACGGCGCCACTAATGCCGACATCAACCTCATCAAAGATCAAGGTTGGCGTGTATTCACTGTCACTACTCACCACTGAAATTGCTAAAGATATACGCGAGAGCTCGCCGCCTGATGCGACTTTTTTCAAGGCTTTAAAATCACTGCCCATATTAGTTTTTACTAAAAAATCAACACTCTCATCGCCGTTGTAATGAACACCGATTGTCTTACTTGACAAGTCGACTTTAACCTCACTGCCCGGCATACCCAATACTTGCATAGCCTCGGTAACAGCATTTGATAAATGCTTGGCTTTTTCAGTGCGCACTTTACTCAGTTGTTGAGCTTGTGTTTGATACTGCTGGGCCAGTTGATCCTTTTGCTGTTGCAAGGCATCGATTGATGCGCCGGCACCGCCAATAGCATCTAACTCATCAGCAATTTTATCTCTAGCGCTAATTAGTTCTGTAATCTGGCAATTATGCTTGCGTGACAAATCATGCAATTCGCTTAATCGCTCTTCTAACTCAGCGGTTGTTTGCTCGTCTACTGACAAGCTGGATAAATAATTATTTAGCTCATAAATACTTTCTTGTGTTTGTAGCTGTGCACTAGACAATAACGCTGAGATTGGTTGTAACTTCTCGTCTGTTTCTGCTGCCAAGCTCAATTCATAACTCAAACTGTTCAGCTGTGTATTAACGCCGGACTCTTGTTCCAGCTGGTTGAGAATATTAGAAGCCTTCTCAATCAAACTGGCGGCATTTGCACTGGTTTTAAAATCACTCTCAATATTGTCTAGTTCATCTTGAATGAGTTCAGCGCTTTCTAATTCTTGTAGCTGGTGCTGCAATAAAGTTTTTTGTTGCAGTTTTAAATCTTGATTACTACTCAACTCTTCAATCTGACTGCTTACAGCATTATATTCAGCAACGATTGTATTGAGTTGAGCACAGGCCTCGCTACTTTGTGCATAAGCATCCAACAACTCTCGCTGTTGATCAGGGCGCAATAGTAATTGATGCTCGTTTTGGCCGTGCATGTCAATCAACATTTCGCCCACACTTTTCATCACCGATAGTGGAACACTGACGCCATTAACAAATGCTTTGGAGCGCCCATCAGCATTAATAATACGGCGCAAAATACACTCGCCATCATCCTCGAGTGATTGGTTTTCTAAGTAGTTTTGTATTTTTTGATTATTGGCCACATCAAACACAGCGCTCACTTCAGCCTTGTCTTTACCATGGCGCACCAAAGTAGAGTCGCCACGCCTACCCAGTGTCAAATTAAGCGCTTGTAATAAAATTGATTTTCCTGCGCCAGTCTCGCCCGTCACTGTGCTCATACCTGGGGAAAAAGCCAGATCTAAGGTTTCAACAACCGCCAAATTTTTAACCGATAGCTGGGATAACATAACCGATATTGCGTATTAAAGCTTAGCGCCCCAATGTAACTTTGAGCGAATAATCTCAAAATAATCATAATTCTGCGGATGCAGTAAATGAATAAAACTGCCGTGCTGACGCACACGGATATCTTGTCCGGAAGCAATGGCCACTGAAGTTTGCCCGTCAAAGCTCACGGTTGCCCCTTCGTCAGATTCTCTTACGCGAATCACCACCTCGCTACCACCCGGCACCAAGAGCGGCCTATGACTCATGGTATGCGGGCAAATTGACACCAGACCAATGGCATTCACACCAGGGTGCATAATAGGGCCACCACTTGATAGTGCATAAGCAGTTGAGCCTGTAGGTGTGGTAACGATCAAACCATCGGCTCGCTGATTATTGACAAACTTATCATCAATAAACACATCAAACTCGATCATCTTTAAAGTTTCTTTTCGGTGAACAACCACATCGTTTAAAGCCAAATGCTGACCCAGTACATTGCCGTCTTGCTCAATCTGGCATGACAACAAACAGCGCTCTTCTTTGGTGAAATCGCCATTGAGCACTTCAGCCACAAGATCCAACATATTGTCCACTGAAACATCAGCCAAAAAGCCAAGATGGCCTAAGTTAATGCCCAAGATTGGAATATTGTTATCAACAAAAGAGCGTGCAGTGTTCAGCAAAGAGCCGTCACCGCCGACCACAATGATCAAATCGGCTTGCTCGGCAATTTGCTCTGACTCCAGCACCACGCCCACGCCTTGCTCTTCAAGGAATGCACTAAGCTCTTCAGCCTTACCTTCGCTGACCGGGTCGTTCGGTTTAGTAATGATGCCAATGGTATTAAACATAGTTAATTTATTGCTGTTGATTTATTTAAAATAGCCCCTATATAACGAATACAAATATACATGAGTTGAGCATTAAAATGACAAAAAAGAAAGCACAAGAAGAAGCAGTTGAAAAAGCAGAAGACGAGAACGTTACACAAGCAGTAAAAGACGAACAAGAAAACGACTTACAAACACAATTAGAAGAAGCGCAACAATCCGCCAAAGACAACTGGGACAAAGTACTCAGATCCCAAGCGGAAATGGAAAACCTCAAACGTCGTAACGCCAAAGACCTTGAAAACGCACACAAATTTGCCCTTGATGGTTTTGTAAAAGCACTACTTGAAGTCAAAGACTCTTTAACCATGGGTCTTAAAACTGCCAATGAAGAGAAAGCCACGATTGAACACATTATTGAAGGTCTAGAAATGACTGACAAGGTGTTTTTGTCTACCATGGAAAAATTTGGTGTTGAATCTGTTAACCCTGAAGGTGAAGCCTTTAACCCGGAGCTCCATGAAGCAGTGACTATGGTGCCAATGCCAGACAAAGAATCTAACTCAGTGTTTGAAGTGGTACAAATTGGCTTTACGCTTAACGGTCGTTTAGTGCGCCCAGCAATGGTGGTTGTGGTTCAGTAAATCAACAATAAAAATTTCGGAAATAATAGATACGACCATAAAAAATACATTTAAAACCCTAATTCACGGCATAAATAACGCTCGTTTGCCCTGAAAACAGGGTGTTTTTACACTGCAAACCAAAAATTCCGGAAATTTTAACAATGACGCAAAAAATAGCTTAAATTGTATACATCATAGTTCTATGATATAATTTTCGCTCGATTTTGATCTCAAATTTTTTTAAAAAAATGAGGTTGGATTTTTTTATTAACTTATTTTCCAAGGAAACAATATGAAATTAATTCTTTTAGGTGCACCAGGCGCTGGCAAGGGTACTGTTGCAAAATTACTAACCAAAATTGATGGTTCAGTTCAAATCTCTACAGGTGACATCTTACGTGGCGCAGTAGCGGCTGGCACGGAGCTAGGTAAACAAGCTCAAGCAGCAATGAAAGCAGGTGACCTAGTCTCTGACGATTTAATCATGGGCATCATGGAAGAGCGCCTTAAAGAAGACGATTGTAAATCTGGCTACTTGTTAGATGGTTTCCCACGTACGATTCCACAAGCTGAAGCATTAAAAGCATTACTTGAAAAAATGGGTGAAAAACTTGACGCTGCGGTTGAAATCCAAGTACCACGTGATGTGATTCTTGATCGTTTAACAACGCGTCGTACTTGTGAAGATTGTGGCGCAATTTACAACACTAAGTCTAACCCAACTAAAGTTGAAGGCGTATGTGACAAGTGTGGTGGCCCTGCAGTACAACGTGAAGATGAAACTGTCGAGGCAATCAGCAACCGTTTGAACGTATACAACGACCAAACAGCGCCTTTGGTTGGTTTTTACGACAACGAAGGCTTATTACTTAGCGTAGATGCAACGTCGTCTCAAGCGGTAATTGATGCTATTCAAACGAAGATTAGCTAAAAAACCTTCTAAGCTATTTAGTGATTAAATAGCTTAGTCGTTAAAAACTAAAAACCCTTGGGTGTGAAAACATTCAGGGGTTTTTTGCATTTAAAGGCATGGGTGTTTGTCTTAGAGACTCTTATGGCTTATAATGAAACGTCTAGTACTTGGGAGAGAGCCTTGAAGCGATTATTATTGCCACTATTTTTATTGTTATTTTCTGTTTTTGCACAAGCAGAAAATGATTTGTTGCCTGCCGACGAGGCATTTAAATTTAAAGCTAAAGTGGTTAATGACGAAATACTGCTTACTTGGAATATTGCAAAAGGATATTATCTTTATAAAGAAAAGATCAAAATTTCTTCGGATTATTCTACTCAGCTAGGCACCGCAAAGTTTCCAAAAGCCAAAGTTAAAAATGACGAATTTTTTGGCAGAATAGGGGTTTATCGCAATAGCGCTGTGGTGGCCGTTCCTGTGCTTGAAGGCGATGCAAGATCAGTTTTATTAAACGTTACTTTCCAAGGGTGTGCAGATCTAGGTGTGTGTTATCCGCCGATCACAAAATCAGTGGCGCTTGATATTAGCAATATCCATAGCCCATCACTGGTTGACAATGCGCTCAGCATATTGTCTAAGGCAAAAACCAAAGTCAGCTCTGTTGTAGAAAAAGTAGTGCCGGTTTCTGACGAGCCACTGCCTGCCGACGAGGCGTTTGCTTTTTCTGTTATTGCCATAGATGCCAACACACTGATGGTCAGTTGGAACATTCACCCAGAGTATTACTTATATCACGATAAATTTTTCATTGAGACCCTGGGCGCTGAAATTGGTGACGTGATTTTTCCTAAGGGCAAAGAAAAAGACGATCCTTTATTTGGCAAAGTTCAAATTCATAAAGGCCAACTCAATGTTGAAATTCCACTTAAAAATATTCAATCAACACCGATTACTTTTATCGCCAAATATCAAGGTTGTTGGCTGGGTGGTATTTGTTATCCACCGTTAGAAAAAACCACCGACATTGTGTTGCCAATTCAAGGTGCTCAGCCCATTATCAATACACCCAAACCCGCAGTAACGACTAGCAATAACAATATAGTCGTAAACACAGCTGTAAATACTGAGGCGGTTGAACTAAATGAAACTGACCAAATTGCAGCCTTACTGCAACAAGATAATATTTTCTTGGTTTTAGCCAGCTTCTTTGGTTTTGGCTTGTTGCTCTCATTAACGCCTTGCGTGTTCCCAATGATCCCAATTCTATCGGGTATTATTGTTGGGCAAAAAGGCGAGGTCAGCACACAAAAAGCACTGATTATGTCAATTGTATTTGTACTGGCAATGAGTGTGACTTACTCTGTTGCCGGCGTACTCGCAGGCTATTTTGGTGAAAACTTACAAGTGCTGTTCCAAACCCCTTGGGTGCTGGTGGTATTCGCCCTGGTGTTTGTTGCTTTAGCACTCTCCATGTTTGGCTATTACGAGATTCAACTACCGGCTAGCTTGCAAAACAAAATTTCTAAGATCAGCAATAAACAAGAAGGTGGGCATTTAATTAGTGTTGCCATTATGGGCTTCTTGTCTGCGCTGATTGTTGGCCCTTGTGTTGCGCCACCGTTAGCAGGTGCGTTGATTTACATTGGTCAGACGGGTGATGCTCTGCTTGGTGGTGTGTCTCTATTTGTGATGAGTTTGGGCATGGGTGCACCGCTAATCGCTATTGGTGCCGGTGTCAGCAAACTACCTAAAGCAGGTGGCTGGATGGACAACATCAAATACATATTTGGTGTCTTGATGCTGGCCGTGGCTATTTGGCTACTAGACCGCATCACCTCTCAAGTGGTGTCGCTTGCACTGTGGGCAACTTTATTTAGTTTCTCTCCAATTGCGATGGGTGTGCTCAATTCACTCACCAATACACCAACACCATGGCAACGTATTTTTAAAGCCATTGGCCTGCTAGTGTTGGCTTACGGTATCCTGCTTTGGGGCTTAGTGGCTCGTGGTGGTGGCGACATGCTAGCACCACTATCCGGCTATGGCAACGGCGCCCAAGTGGAGCAAGTGCATGTTAAGTTTGAAAAAATTAAATCAAACAAAGACCTTGATCAAGCACTGCTTAGAGCTAAAGCTAATAGCCAAATTGTGATGCTTGATTTCTACGCTGATTGGTGTATTTCTTGTAAAGAACTAGAGCGCTTCGTATTCTCAAATACTGGTGTGGTTAATAAAATGCAAAATGTGATTGCATTACAAGCAGATGTTACTGCCAACGATACCGCTGACAAAGCATTAATGGCTCGCTTTAATATCATTGGGCCGCCGGCAATTTTGTTTTTCAAAAATGGTATCGAGAATCGCCCACAACGTATTGTTGGCGATATTAATGCACAGGGTTTCCTTGAACACTTGAGAAAATCTCAATAATACTTGAGGAAATCTCAATAATACTTAAGGAAATCACTAAAGATTGTGTAGTTAAAATGCTGATAAAGCCTTCTAACATACGTGATGTTGGTGGTAAAATCAGTTTTATTTAACAACCCTGGTTACAATAATGGATATTTTGCTACTAAATGGTCCAAACCTCAATATGTTAGGCACACGTGAGCCTGATCATTATGGTGCGCAAACTTTAGAAGATATTGTAAATCATGCAACCGATATTGCAACGCAGGCTGGTTTAACACTTGGTCATCATCAAGATAATGCAGAAGTCGGGCTGATTGATCGTATTCATCAAGCGCACAAAGACGGTGTTAAATATATTATTATCAACCCAGCAGCCTTCACGCACACTTCGGTAGCACTGCGTGATGCAGTGTTGGCAGTTGATATTCCGTTCACTGAAATTCACTTGTCTAATGTATACAAGCGTGAGGAATTTCGCTCTAAATCATATTTTTCAGACATTGCACAAGGGGTGATTTCTGGCTTTGGCGCACAAGGCTATGAATTCGCAATGAATGCAGCAATTAAACACATTCAAAAAACATAAAAAAAGGGGAATAAAAAATGGACATTCGTAAAGTAAAAAAACTAATGGAGCTGTTAGAGCAGTCTGGCATGGCAGAGATTGAAATTCACGAAGGTGAGGAGTCAGTTCGTATCTCTCGTTATGGTGATGCACCTATCGCAGCTGCACCAGTAGCAATGGCTGCGCCTGTCGTGGCACCAGCTATAGCAGCTGCACCGGTAGAAGCAGCCGCTGAAGAATCAGCACCAGCTATTGATGGCCATCCAATTACCTCACCAATGGTTGGCACTTATTATGGTGCAGCATCACCAACGTCTGAAGCCTTTGTTAAGGTCGGCCAGCATGTCAACCAAGGTGATACGATCTGTATTGTTGAAGCAATGAAAATCATGAACCAGATTGAGGCTGATCAGTCAGGTACAGTGACAGAGATTTCTTGCAATGACGGCGATGCCGTTGAATTTGGCCAAACTCTGGTTGTAATCCAATGAACTCGATGAATAAAATTCAGAAAGTTTTAATCGCCAACCGTGGTGAAATCGCCTTGCGTATTTTGCGTGCTTGTAAGGGGCTAGGCATTAAAACTGTGGCTGTTTATTCAACAGCAGATAAGTGCTTAAAACACGTGCGCTTGGCAGACGAGTCTGTGTGTATTGGACCACACCCTTCTACAGACAGTTATTTAAACATTCCAGCACTCATCAGTGCCGCCGAAGTAACACATGCGGATGCCATTCACCCCGGCTATGGCTTTTTGTCTGAAAATGCTGATTTTGCACAACGTGTCGAAGAAAGTGGCTTTATTTTTATTGGCCCCAGGGCTGCAAATATTCGCGTCATGGGTGACAAAGTAGCTGCCATTGAAGCCATGCAAAAATCTAGTGTGCCTTGCGTACCAGGATCAGACGGTGCTTTGGGTACTAACGATATTGAAAACATGGAGATTGCAAGGGGTATTGGCCTACCAATCATCATTAAAGCTTCTGGTGGTGGTGGTGGTCGTGGCATGCAAGTGGTAGAAAAAGAAGAAGATTTACTCGGTTCAATTGAGCTTGCCAAGTCTGAAGGCTTAAGTTTTTTTGGCAATGCAGAAGTCTATATGGAAAAATTCTTAACCACACCTAGACATGTTGAAATTCAAGTATTAGCAGACGAGCACGGTAATGCCGTACACCTTGGTGAGCGTGATTGCTCTATGCAACGTCGCCACCAAAAAGTAGTGGAAGAGGCGCCAGCACCAGGTATTACACCCGAACTGCGCAACAAGATTGGTGCAGTTTGTGCTGAGGCGTGTAAAGCGATTAATTATCGAGGCGCAGGCACGTTTGAATTCTTGTTTGAGAACGACGAGTTCTATTTCATTGAAATGAACACCCGTGTTCAAGTAGAACATCCGGTTACTGAAATGATTACCGGCATTGATATCGTACGCGAACAAATCATGATTGCCGATGGCCAAAAACTGTCTTTCACACAGGACGATGTAGAAATTAAAGGCCATTCAGTTGAGTGTCGTATCAATGCAGAAGATCCAAATAACTTTATGCCATCACCTGGAACAATTACCCAATACCATGTGGCTGGTGGTTTAGGTGTGCGCGTTGACTCACATGTTTACAACGGCTATATGGTTCCGCCGCACTATGACTCAATGATTGGAAAGCTTATTACTTTTGCCGATACACGTATCGGCGCCATCATCAAAATGCAAAATGCACTCGATGAAATGGTGATTGATGGCATCAAAACCAACATCCCGTTACAAGCACGTATCATGGAAGATGAAACTTTCCGCGAGGGTGGTATGAACATCCACTACCTTGAAAAAATGCTTGGAGATCTCACTAATGATTAAAGCGGGCATCATCGGTGGCACTGGCTATACCGGCGTTGAGCTGTTGCGCCTGCTGCACAACCACGCACAGGTGGAGGTGATTGCCATTAGTTCTCGTTCAGAAGCTGGGCAACTTGTTGGTGATTTTTTCCCGTCTTTAGCGGGGCAAACAGATTTGGCTTTTACCGCGCCCGGTGATGCAATCTTAGATGAATGCGATGTTATTTTCTTTGCAACACCGCACGGTGTTGCAATGGAAACCGCTGGTACCTTTATTGATAAGGGTATTAAAGTTATTGATTTGGGGCCAGACTTCCGTTTGCGCGATAAAGATGAATACGCACAATGGTATGGTTTAGAAAATTTCCAAGACGATCTACTAGCATCCTCAGTGTATGGGCTTTCTGAAATCAATCGTGATCAAATTAAAGGTGCACAATTAATTGGAAACCCAGGCTGTTTTCCAACCACTGTCTTATTGGCACTTAAGCCATTGATTGAAAATAAACTTATTGATTTGTCAAATATTATTGTCGATTCTAAAACGGGTGTAAGTGGTGCAGGTCGTGGTGCAAACCAAGCGATGCTATTATGTGAAGCCAGTGAATCTGTTAAGGCTTACGGCGTGAGCGGCCATCGCCATTACCCAGAAATAAAACAAGAATTAAGTTTATTGGCCGGCGGCGAGCCGATTGGCTTAACTTTCATTCCGCACTTAGTGCCAATGATTCGTGGCATGGAATCCACAATTTATGTGGACTTATTAGATACTAACACTGATGTACAATTAATACTTGAAGCTGCTTATAAAGACGAGCACTTTGTATCCGTTCTTGGCGCAGGTGTTGCAGCTGAAACGCGCAGTGTTAAATCAAGCAACTTTTGCCAAATTGCCGCACAAAAATCTGTTGGTGGTAAGTTAGTAATAACGTCCGTGATTGACAACTTAATCAAAGGTGCAGCAGGACAGGCAATACAAAACATGAACATCATGTTTGACATGGATGAAGGGCTAGGCCTAGAACAAATCGGCTTACTGCCTTAAAGGAGATAATTATGGACACAGCACAAGTTTTAGAAGAGGCTGATATTATTTTTAGCGACTCTGCTGCTAAAAAAGTAGCCGACTTAATTGTTGAAGAAAAAAATGACGAGCTAAAACTACGCGTCTACATTACTGGTGGTGGTTGTTCTGGTTTTTCTTATGGCTTCACGTTTGATGAAAATTACAAAGAAGGTGACAGTTCTGTTGATAACAACGGCGTACGCCTTGTTGTTGACCCAATGAGCTACCAATATTTAATTGGCGCCACTGTCGACTACCTTGAAGACTTACAAGGCTCACGCTTTATTATTCACAATCCAAATGCCAAAACCACTTGTGGTTGTGGCTCATCGTTCTCAGTATGATTGAATATATCCCTGGTTTAGCCGGCGTTCCGGCAACAGAATCTTCTATTTCTTCAATTGATGGCAAAAATGGCATCTTGGCTTATCGAGGTTACTCGATTGAAGATTTGGTTAAGAACGCTTCTTTCGAAGAAGTCTCTATGTTGTTATTACATGGCGAGCTACCAAATCAGCAAGAAACTGAGGAGTTCAGATGCTTGCTGCAAAGTCATTATCGCGTAAAGTCTAACATTCGTACAATGATGTGGTCGCTACCACCAACGGGTCATCCAATGAATGTATTGCAGATGGCAATTGCATCTATGGCAACCTTTTATCCAGAAGCCAAGGCAGCAACACCAGATTCTGCAGTTACCCAAAATGCACTGATTCACATTCTTTCTACAACAGCAACACTGGTTTCTATGTGGGAAAACATTCGCAATGGTTATGATCCAGTGCCGCCGGATCCGTCAATGGGTTATGCACAGAACTTTTTACACATGCTTTGTGGCAAAGAACCAAGCGATGATATTGTAAAACTATTCGATGCTTGCTTGATTTTGCATGCTGAACACACGATTAATGCCTCAACTTTCTCAGCCATGGTAACCGCTTCCACGCTCACCAACCCATTTGCCGCAATGTCGGCAGCTGTTGGTACTTTGGCTGGCCCACTACATGGTGGTGCGAACGAAGATGTACTCAACATGCTAGACGAGATTGGCGAGGCCAAGAATGCGCGCGCTTATATTGAAAATCGTCTAAAAAACAAAGAGGTCATATGGGGTATGGGGCATCGTGAATACAGTGTTAAAGATCCTCGCGCCACTATTTTGCAAAAAATGATTGAGGAATACGTTAACAAAACTGGTGTTACTTTGTCTAAACGCTTCGAAACTGCACTAGAAGTAGAGCGCGTTTGTGAAGAGTTGCTGTCTGCCAAAGGCGTTTATCCAAATGTTGACTTCTATTCAGGTATTTTGTATGCAGAAATACTGCACTTGCCGACAGACCAATTCACGCCTATTTTTGCAGTTGCACGCTCTGCAGGCTGGCTAGCGCATTGGAGAGAGCAAGTATCCCACAACCGTATTTTCAGACCAACGCAAATCTATACGGGCGCTGATTTTAGAAAATACCCAAGTAAATAGACCGAATTAAACATGGATAAGACCACACATTTTGGCTTTAAAGATGTCGATACTGATGACAAGCAAGGCCTAGTCAGAGGCGTTTTTGATTCAGTAGCCAGCAAATACGACCTGATGAACGATGTGCTTTCTTTTGGCGCACACCGCTTATGGAAACGCTACACTATTGCTTCAAGTAACGTAAAGGCCGGAGACAAAGTATTAGACATTGCTGGCGGAACTGGTGATCTGGCTATCGAATTTAGAAAAAAAGTCGGTGACTCTGGTCAAGTTGTGCTTAGCGATATCAACGCCGCTATGCTCGGTGAAGGCAGAAAAAACCTAATCAACAACGGTGTTTTTGGTGTGGAATTTGTTCAGCTCAATGCACAGAGAATACCTTTTGCAGACAACACTTTTGATTGTGTTAGTATTGCTTTTGGCCTTAGAAACGTCACCGACAAAGACCAAGCGCTTGCTGAGATGTGGCGTATCTTAAAGCCTGGTGGTTGTTTGTTGATTTTAGAATTTTCTAAAACTGATTCTGAGCTTTTGAAAAAATTCTACGACTTTTATTCGTTTAATGTGATGCCTAAACTTGGTGGTATTATTGCTGATGACGAAGAATCGTATCAATATTTAGCCGAATCCATTCGGAAACACCCTGATCAAGAAACACTAAAATCTATGGTGCTTAATGCAGGCTTTGGTTTTTGTGAATATCATAACCTATCGGGCGGTATTGTTGCTTTACACAAGGGCATCAAAACTTAAGCCTCATGCAACACTTTGTGCTTGAACAAGCCCTAAACTATTTAATCGACCAAGGCAATGCTGATCTAAGTGCGCTCAACGGCAAAACACTACACTTTGCCCTAGAAGACTTGCCACTTAACGTTAATTTCGTTTGTACAAATAACCGTATTTTTGTCACAACCGATACAAGTATTGGCGCAGATGTCGATATCAAACTCAAATCTAGTGTTTTTTTAGCACTGCTTCAAGGTGAAGATTTAACCGAACTACTTCGACAAGACAAAATCGTTATCCATGGTGATGTTAAAACTGCTCAATTATTAGTCGATTTACTGCAACAGCTCGATATTGATCTTGAAGAAGCGTTGTCTAAATACACTGGTGATATTATTGCTCATCAAGTAGGCAAACTGGCTAAAAATTTTAAAACATCTGATAACCCGTTAGAAGCACTCAAAAACGAGTTAACCACTTTGTTGGTGGCGCCTTCAAAATCTAGCCTGTTTAAAAACAAAGGCTCTTAATCGATGCGCAGCTTAATACGATTTATTGGTATTTCTCGCGTTCTAATGCGTTACCGCTTAGACAGTTTAATCTTGTCTACGCCTTTATTAAAAAGCTTTAAGCCGCTCTTATATTTAATTCCTTGGCATTACTTCCCAGTAAAGCAATACACGCGCGGTGAACGCATTCGCCTAGCGCTAGAAGAATTAGGGCCAATTTTTATTAAATTTGGACAAACGTTATCTACCAGACGAGACCTACTGCCAGATGATATTGGCGACGAATTAGCCAAGTTGCAAGATAGCTGCCCAGCCTTTGATTCAGCTGAAGCCAAACACATGATCGAACAATCTTTAGGCGACAGCACAGAACGTTTGTTCAAACAATTTGATCAAACGCCACTTGCTTCAGCCTCTATTGCTCAAGTGCATACCGCCATTACCCATGATGGTGATGCCGTTGTTATTAAAGTGGTACGCCCTAATATTGATCAAACCATTAAACGTGATGTTGCCCTTATGTACGCTTTAGCCAGGCTGATTAGCAAACACTCAATGAGTGAAAAGGTGCGCCCTTTGGAGATTGTTGCAGAGTTTGAGTCTATTATCTTAAACGAATTAGACATGCTTAATGAGGCCAATAACGCCGCTCAATTACGTCAAAACTTTCAAAATTCAAACCTGCTCTACGTGCCTAAAGTGTTTTGGGATTTATGTAGTGAAAACGTACTGACTACTGAGCGCATTTATGGCACACCTGTTGGAGACATCGCCCAACTAAAGGCTGACAATGTCGATCTTAAAAGATTAGCTGAAGAAGGCGTGATTATCTTTTTCACCCAAGTGTTTAAACATAACTTCTTTCATGCTGACATGCACCCTGGAAATATTTTTATCGGTGCTGATGGCAACTATATTGGGGTTGATTTTGGCATTATGGGTACGCTAGATGAGACAGATAAAGATTTTCTTGCTGATATCTTTTTAGCCTTTTTTAATCAAGATTATCATGGTGTAGCCAGCGCTTACATTGAATCAGGTTGGGCAAGTGCCAGTACCGACGTGGTTGCCTTTGAAAAAGCCATCGGTAGAATCTGTGAACCCATGTTTGAAAAACCTTTAGGGGAAATTTCCTTTGGACAAGTGCTCATGGATTTGATGGCTGAGGCGAAAAATTTTGACATCACTGTTCAGCCACAACTGTTATTATTAGACAAAACCTTATTGAATATTGAAGGTTTGGGTAGGCAGCTTTACCCACAACTAGATTTATGGGCAACAGCAAAACCTTTTTTAGAAGACTTAGTTAAAGAGAAGTACAGCATGAAAAACACATTTGAAAAACTCAAAGAGCAAGCGCCACAATTATTAAAAGACATCCCCGAGTTGCCAGCATTAATAGTTAGCGCCTTAAAGAAAGTCGACAAAATGAAAGACATATCTGGCCTATACGCTCAACAAACAGACTCAATTGTTAAACAACTAAAAGACAACGCCAACAAACAAACCTCAGCTGTTTTTGCAGGCGCCCTAATCATCCTTTCAGGGGTGTTAGCCACTAACGCTCTGTGGCTAGCCAGTAGTGTTAGCGCAGTAATTGGACTGGTGTTCTGGTTCAAGTCTAGATAGGGTTTTCTTTAACGCTGTTTTCGGGTAAAATTATCACCTCGATATGTTTGGTCGCAAAGCATATTGTTTACATAGTAAGTTTTATTTTTAGTTTATATAACACCCAATTGGTGGTGTTTTTTTATTTTTTGGAGAGTCAAAATGAGCATGACAATTAATGCAACAGCAAGAGATGACCAGGGCAAAGGTGCGAGCCGCCGCCTGCGTCGTGAAGAACAAGTGCCTGGTATCGTTTACGGTGCAGGTAAAGAACCTAGTGCAATTTCACTAAACATACACGAGATCACACATCTATTAGAAAACGACGATGCTTATACATCCGTTTTAGATTTGTCGATCGACAAAAAAGTAGAGCCGGTTATTGTAAAAGACTTACAACGCCACCCTGCTAAAAACACCGTTACTCATGTTGATCTATTACGTATTAACATGAAGAAAACTATTGTTACTAGTATTCCATTGAACTTTACTGGCTCTGATGATAACGAAGCAATCCGTCTAGGTGCTATTCTTAACCAATTCATAAATGCGGTTGAGGTTTCTTGTTTACCAGCAGACATGCCAAACGGTATTGATGTAGACATTACTGGCCTTGCTATCGGTGACCACATTAGTCTAACTGGCCTTACTATGCCAGAAGGCGTAACACTGACAGCTCTAACACATGGCGATATTGAAGCACACGATCAAAGCGTTGTTGCAGTTCAAGAGCCTAAGCTAATGGCTGAAGAAGTTGAAGAAGAGATTGTTGATACCGAAGGTGAAGAAGGTGAAAGTGCCGAGGGTAGCGACAATGATTCTGAAGGCGACGACTCAGATTCAGACTCTTAATTTGGGATAAACCGTTATGACGATTAAACTGATTGTTGGCCTGGGCAACCCAGGCAAAGACTATCAGCCTCATCGTCACAATGTTGGCTTTTGGTTTTGTGATGCGCTTGCGCATTTATACTCAGGTTCTTTTAAAAAAGAAACCAAGTTTTTTGGTGATGCAGCACAAATCAACATTGCAGGGTCAAACCTACGTTTAATAAAACCTGGCACTTATATGAATCGCTCGGGTCAATCCATTCAAAGTATTGCAAAATTCTACCAGATTAACACTGATGAAATTTTAGTGGCGCACGATGAATTAGACCTTGATCCTGGCATCGCTCGAGTCAAATTTAGCGGAGGGCATGGTGGTCACAACGGCCTTAGAGATACTATGAAAGCACTAAACAGTAATGATTTTTACCGGTTAAGGATTGGCATTGGTCACCCAGGTGACAAATCAAAAGTCGCTGATTTTGTTCTACATGCACCCAACAAATCAGAGGTTGAACCAATACAAACAGCACTGGTTAATTCATTAAATGTTATTGAGCAGGTGGTTAAAGGTGATATCGAGTCTGCTATGCAAACGCTGCACACACAAGGATAAAAATGGGATTTAAATGTGGTATTGTTGGCCTGCCCAACGTCGGAAAATCAACCTTATTCAACGCACTAACTCAGGCGGGCATTGAGTCTGCTAACTATCCATTTTGCACCATTGAACCAAATGTAGGCATTGTGCCGATTAATGACAAACGCCTACAACAACTAGCTGATATCGTCAGCCCTGAAAAAATACTACCTACTACCATGGAGTTTGTTGATATTGCCGGCCTGGTGGAAGGCGCTTCAAAAGGCGAAGGGTTGGGCAACCAATTCTTAACCAATATTCGTGAAACCGACGCCATTGTGCATGTAGTCCGTTGCTTTGAAGATGCGGATATCATTCATGTTGCCGGCAAAATATCACCACTCGATGACATTGAAATCATCAACACTGAGCTTGTGTTGGCAGACTTGGCCGCGGTTGAAAAACTTTATCAAAAAGCCGTTAAAAATACCAAATCTGGTCAAAAAGACGGCTTACCACTGAGGTCCTTATTAGAAAGAGTACTGCCAACCCTTGAAGCAGGTGAAAGTGCCAGAACTTTGTCTTATGATGACGAAGAGCTCAAACTACTTAAAGGTTTTCAATTGCTAACCATTAAGCCTGTACTTTATGTTGCCAATGTCAGTGAAGAAGGCTTTAACAACAACCCGCACCTTGATGTTGTAACTAATTTTGCCAACACCGAAGGTGCACAGGTTGTGGCGATTTGCGCTGATATTGAGGCTGAAATATCGGAACTTGATCTTGAAGAAAAGCAAGAGTTTTTATCCGAGATGGGGCAAACTGAGTCTGGCCTAGATCGACTGATTAAATCTGGGTACGCCTTACTAGGCCTACAAACCTACTTTACCGCTGGCGTTCAAGAAGTACGCGCTTGGACTGTTAACGTTGGCGATAGCGCACCACAAGCAGCAGGTAAAATTCATGGTGATTTTGAAAAAGGCTTTATCCGCGCTGAAACAATTGCCTTTGATGATTTTATTCAGCATGGTGGTGAAAAAGGCGCCAAAGAAGCAGGAAAACTGCGCTCAGAAGGCAAGGATTACATTGTCCAAGACGGCGATGTGGTACACTTCTTATTTAATGTTTAACTCTTAATAAATCGGATCAATGATCGCTAAAAAACAAACGAAACTACTTATTATTCTTGACGGCTGGGGGCACTCAGATGTTGTTGAAAACAACGCAATCGCTCAGGCAAAAACCCCTGTATGGGACAAGTTTAACGAGCAATCTCCACACACTTTAATAAGCACTAGCGGCAAAGAGGTTGGTCTGCCTGGCGAACAAATGGGCAACTCAGAAGTTGGCCATCTTAATCTAGGTGCAGGCCGCGTTGTTAAACAAGACTTTACCCGCATTCATAATGAAATTGAAAATGGCGATTTCTTTAGAAATCCAATCTTAAGAAATTCATTAGAATATGCCAACGACAACAATAAAGCTGTTCATATTATGGGCTTATTGTCAGATGGAGGTGTTCACTCACACGAAGAACAAATCCATGCCATGTTGGAGATGACCAAAAAACACGACTGTAACGAAGTGTACTTACATATTTTTGTCGATGGTCGAGACTGTGCACAAAAAAGCGCTAAAAAATACATTCAAACACTGGAAGACAAAATTAATGAAATCGGCATTGGTGAAATTGCAAGTGTTATTGGCCGTTACTTTTCAATGGATCGTGATAATCGCTGGGCTCGTGTGCGTTGCGCTTATGAACTCATTGCCAAAGGCAAAGGCAAGTTTTTAGCCAGGTCTGCCATCGATGCTATCGACATGGCTTACGAACGTGGTGAGACCGATGAGTTCGTTCAATCTACCGTAATTAAAGCGCCGACTAAAATCAAAAAAGGCGATGTACTTATCTTTATGAACTACCGTGCAGACCGTGCTCGACAAATCACCCAAGCGTTTTTTGATGAAAACTTCCAAGGCTTTTCACGCGGCACCTTTGTACCGACTCAGTTCACCTGTTTAACCGAATACAAAAAAGACTTTAACTTGCCTGTAGCCTACCCTTCAGCCAAGCTAAACAATGTTTTAGGCAAGTATTTGTCCAACTTAGGCATGACTCAACTTAGAATTGCTGAAACTGAAAAATATGCCCATGTCACTTTCTTCCTTAACGGTGGCGTTGAACGGCCTTTTTATGGGGAAGATCGAGTTTTAATCCCATCGCCTGATGTGGCTACCTACGATCTAAAACCAGAAATGAGTGCCTTTGAACTCACCGATGAACTAGTAGAGCACATTGAAAGCCAAAAATACGACCTTATTATTTGTAATTTTGCCAATACTGACATGGTTGGGCACTCTGGCAAACTTGATGCCGCTGTTAAAGCAGTTGAAGCTGTTGATGCTTGTCTGGGTATTGTTTATCAAGCCATGCATAAAATTGACGGCGAGATGCTAATCACCGCTGACCATGGTAATGCCGAGCAAATGGTTAACCCAGAAACTGGCGAAGTACATACAGCGCATACTAACAACTTAGTGCCACTACTCTTTATTAGTGGTCGCGCCGCCACAATTGCCGAAGCCGGCGCCGGCGCTTTGTCTGACATTGCGCCAACATTATTAACAATGATGGGTATCGAGCAGCCTGATGAGATGACAGGCAGTAGCTTATTAACCTTTAACGAATAATTTTTATATAATTGAATTTAAAAACAGGAGAGAAAAATGAAACAATCTAATTTTATCGCACCCTCTATTTTGGCTGCTGACTTTGCCAAACTAGGCGAAGAAGTTGACAACGTACTAGCTGCTGGCGCAGACATCGTACACTTTGATGTAATGGATAACCATTACGTACCTAATCTAACTATTGGTCCCTTGGTGTGTGAAGCACTTAGAAATCACGGTGTAACAGCGCCAATTGATGTGCATCTAATGGTCAAGCCAGTTGACAGAATCATTCCTGATTTTGTGGCAGCGGGCGCATCATACATCACTTTCCATCCAGAAGGCTCTGAGCACATTGACAGAACCTTAGGCATGATTAAAGAAAGTGGCTGTAAAGCTGGCTTAGTATTCAACCCGGCAACGCCGCTACATGTTTTAGACAATGTTATGGATAAGTTAGACATGATTCTATTAATGTCAGTTAACCCTGGTTTTGGCGGTCAAGCCTTCATTCCGCACACGCTAGAAAAATGTCGTCAAGTGCGTCAATTGATCGATGCTAGCGGCAGAGATATTCGCTTAGAAATTGACGGTGGCGTTGGCCCTGCAAACATTCGCGAAGTAGCGGCCGCAGGTGCAGATACGTTTGTAGCAGGTTCAGCAATCTTCAATACAGATGACTACAAAACAACCATCGATTTGATGCGTGCAGAACTAGCAAAAGCATAGCGATTAACTTGCGTATAAGCTTGTCGTAGCAACATCGCTTCGGTATAATTACGCGTTTTACGATTTTAGTTACTTTTTAAGTAATAAAAAATCAAAAAGTTGAGTTGGGCGTCCAGTTTCGATAATGGGCGCCCAACTTGTTTTAATGTATCACACAGCTTGGCATGTTAGTCAGGGTGCCTTTTTGAAAAATAAAAGGTTGGCTAGCAGAAGCTGTGGAAGAAAGAAGTCGGCAAGAGGTCGGCGTTCTTTATTAACCCCGGAGAAAATATTATGGCAAAAACGTCCATGAAAAAAATGTTAGAGGCTGGTGTACACTTTGGTCACCGTAGCCGTTTTTGGCACCCAAAAATGGAGCGCTACATCTACGGCACTCGCAATGGTGTGCATATCATCAACCTAGAAAAAACCCTACCAATGTTTAACGATGTGCTTAATTTTGCATCGAAAACTGCAGCTGCAGGTGGCTCAATCTTGTTCGTTGGAACAAAAAGAGCGGCGGCTGATATCGTTAAAGAAGAGGCGATTCGTTGTGGCATGCCATACGTAAATCACCGTTGGTTAGGCGGCATGATGACAAACTACAAGACAATTAAAGCTTCTATTAAGCGTTTAAAAGATCTTGAGTTTTTAGCCGAAGAAAACTTTACCCAATTTGGTAAAAAAGAAGCGCTAATGATGACGCGTGAAATGGAAAAATTAGAACGCAGTTTAGGCGGTATTAAAGATTTAGGTGGCATTCCTGACGTGGTTTTTGTTATTGACATTGGTCATGAGAAAAACGCCATTAAAGAAGCGCAAAAACTTCACTTGCCATTAATCGGTGTTGTAGATACCAATCACAACCCTGAAGGTATTGACTATGTTATCCCTGGTAACGACGACTCAATTAGAGCCATTGGTTTCTACGCTAGAGAAATTGCTAACGCTGTTTTAGAAGCGAAAGCTGCTGCTGGCACGCAAACTAAAAAAGCACCCGCTAAACAAGCGCCTGCAAAGAAGCCTGCTGCTAAAAAAGAAGAAGTAAAAACTGAAGCACCTGCCGCTAAAGAGGCGCCAGCTAAAGAGCCGGCTACTAAAAAAGCACCAGCAAAAAAAGCTGAACCTGTTAAAGCAGAGAAACTTAGTAAAACAGCACTTAATGCAATGAAAAAAGCAGAGCTAGCTGATTATGCAAATACTCAAGGTGTTAAGGTTAACGCTAGCGATACTAAAGCTCAAATGCTTGAAAAGCTTGCTTAGACAAAACACACATTAAGTCACCCCGTTAATGGGGTGCAATACATACAGGAGATACTTATGGCAATTACAGCCGCTTCAGTTAAAGAACTAAGAGAAAGAACCGGTGCAGGCATGATGGACTGCAAAAAAGCCCTAACAGAAACCAATGGCGACATGGAGGCAGCGATTGACCTTATGCGCACATCAGGCGCTGCAAAAGCCGCTAAAAAATCAAGTCGTGTTGCTGCTGAAGGCTTAGTCAAGGTCAACATTAGTGATGATGGAAAAACAGCCACCATTCTAGAGGTTAACTCTGAAACTGACTTTGTGACTAAGGGCGATGCCTTTATCGATTTTGTTAATTCATTAGGTGCATTAGCACTTAAAACAACCCCTGAAAACATTGATGAGTTTTTAACTCAAACACTAGACAACGGCGATTCATTAGAAAAAGCCAGAGAAGCTATTGTCGCTAAAGTGGGTGAGAACGTTGCTATTAGACGCGTACAAACTGTTAGTGTTGATACAGGTGTTATTGGTGCTTACAAGCATGGCGAGCGTATTGCAGTACTTGCTACTTTAGAAGGTGGTGACGAGGCGCTAGCAAAAGACATTGCTATGCATATCGCAGCAACACGCCCTGAGTGTGTTACTGAAGACGAGCTATCTGATGATCTTTTAGAAAGAGAAAAAGCTATTTTTGTTGAGCAAGCAAGAGAATCTGGCAAGCCAGACAACATCATTGAAAAAATGATCGTCGGCCGCATGAAAAAGTTTGTAAACGAAGTAACGCTTTACGGCCAAGCCTTTGTTAAAGACCCAGACACAACAGTAGGCGCACTTGCAAAATCAAATGGTGCACAAGTTAAGTCTTTTATTCGTTTTGAAGTCGGTGAAGGTATTGAAAAGAAAGAAGAAAACTTTGCCGATGAAGTGGCGGCCCAAATGAAAGGCTAACACAGGATTTAAGCAATTAAAAAGGCGCGAAAGCGCCTTTTTAATTGCTTAAAATACTTACACGTTTGATCATTTAGCTTTACCCATAAAAAAACCACCCTCTCGGGTGGTTTTAGCTTGGCTACTTAGTAAGCCTAGGCCTACTAAGTGATGCTTAGCGAGGTTAAGTAATAAATTACTTAGCTACTTCAGTTGAAGTTGCAGTACCTGCAGCTTTAGCAT
>JAQWRQ010000029.1 GCA_029243595.1 Gammaproteobacteria bacterium
GTGCGTCAAAATCTATTGACCCATCTGAAAACATTGGGGTAATTAGGGCAACCATAGAGCCAGTTAAAGGATGATTAATGCGCATCAAAACAAATATTACTAATAATTATTAGAATTATATACGAAACCTATTTTTTAGGCATAAAAAAACCCGCTAAAAACAAAGTCCTTAGCGGGTTTAACTGAGTCTAATTTATGTTACAAATCATACCCTTTTTCATCATGAGAAACCAGGTCCAATCCTCGTTGCTCTTCTTCAGTACTCACTCTTAATCCAGTGATAGCGTCAACTACTTTAAGAATAATATAGGTTGCTACAGCTGTATAAACAACTGTCGCTACAACGCCTGTGAATTGGATTTGCAATTGATCAGCAATTACAATTGCTTCACGATCCCAGCCGCCTTGACCAGAAAAAATACCTAACTCTTTAGAAGCAAATACAGCAACCATTAATGTTCCTAAGATGCCGCCAACACCATGCACTGGGAAAACATCTAATGAATCATCAATATTTAACTTTTGTTTAATGATAATCACTGCATTGAAACAAATGATACCAGCTGAAACTCCAATCACTAACGCACCTGCAGGGCCGACAAAACCAGAAGCTGGTGTAATAGTACCCAAACCTGCAATAAGGCCAGTAACCGCACCTAGGGCTGTTGGCTTGCCATACTTAATCCACTCATAGAACATCCAAGTCATCGCACCTGCTGCTGCTGAAATATGCGTTACTAAAATAGCCATTGCCGCATCACCGCCGGCTGCTAATGCAGAACCGCCGTTAAAGCCAAACCAGCCCACCCATAGCATTGCTGCACCGGTAATGGTCATAGTCATGTTGTGTGGAGGCATAGGCTTTGATGGGAAACCATTACGAGGGCCTAAAACAATAGCCGCTACCAAAGCCGCAACACCAGCTGTAATATGAACAACTGTACCACCTGCATAATCAAGCACATCACCTAACCAGCCGCCGCCCCATACCCAGTGGGTAATTGGTGCATAAACTACTAATAACCAAATCGCACTAAATAATAGCACAGACGAAAATCTCATTCGTTCTGCAAAACCACCAACAATTAGGGCTGGTGTGATAATGGCAAATGTCATTTGGAACATAGCAAATAAAGATTCTGGAATTGTGCCATTGACTGTTCCCATACTAACTTGTGATAACATTACATTAGAAAAGTCACCAAAGTAAGGGTTGTCGCCTGAGAAAGCAATCGAATAACCGACTACGAACCATAGAATACTCATAATACCGGCAATCGCAAAACATTGCATTAATACGGATAAGATATTCTTAGTACGAACTAAGCCACCATAAAATAAAGCCAAACCTGGCAGAGTCATAAATAACACCAACGCTGTCGATGTTAAAATCCATGCGGTGTCACCACTGTCTATTTTTGCTGCTTCTTCAGCAAGCACTGTCATTGGCAATAAAGCCAATAATGTTAATAATAATTTTTTCATTTTTTACTCCTTAAAGTGCGTCTTGATCGGTTTCGCCAGTGCGAATACGAACAACTTTTTCTAGATTGGTGACAAAAATTTTGCCATCGCCCACTTTGCCAGAATTGGCAACATTGGTAATTGCTTCAATTACGCTGTCTAGATTCGATGCGGAAATTGCAATTTCTAGTTTGACTTTAGGTAAAAAATCAATCTGATACTCTGCGCCACGATACATTTCTGTGTGGCCTTTTTGACGACCAAAGCCTTTAACTTCAGTAACGGTAATACCGGATACTCCGGCGTCTGATAAAGCTTCTCTCACATCATCTAATTGATGCGGTCGAAGAATTGCTGTTACAAATTTCATACTACTCCCCCTTAAAATTGTGAATTTTCATTAATTCACACAATCAATAAACCCATCATGGGCAACTTGTAAAGCGACAATGCTTACATGGAATGCGCCGTTGCATTCCATTTAAAACCCTTGTTAAAGAATTAAAACTAAATTTATTATAATAAAGAAATACCAAAAAGCAAATATTTACTTTTTAATCAAATCTTTGCGTTTTTTTTGAGTGTTCTGAATGCTTTGATCTTGACGCCAAGCATCAATATTCGCTTGATGACCACTGAGTAAAATCTCAGGGACAACTTGATCGTTAATCACTTCTGGCCGTGTGTAATGCGGGTAATCTAATAAGCCATTTGCAAATGAATCATTCAACGAATCTTGATTGCCTAGTACGCCGGGTATTTGCCTACTCACGGCATCAATCAAAACCATGGCACCCAGCTCCCCACCGCTAATGACATAATCACCAATAGATATTTCCATATCAACATCATGCTCAATGACGCGCTCGTCCACACCTTCGTAACGCCCACACAATAAAGTTAAAGAGTCTAATGCTGATAGTTCTTTAGCCAGATTGTGACTGAGTTTTTTACCTTGTGGTGATAAGTAAATGACTTTTGTTTTAGGATTATTCTGCTTAATTTTATTAATGCAATCACGTATGGGCTTAACCTGCATCACCATGCCAGCACCGCCGCCATATGGGGCATCATCAATATTTCGATGCTTGTTGTCGCTAAAATCTCGAAGTTGCCAAGTGTTAATTGAGAGTAATGATTTTTTAATACTACGCGCAATCACTCCTTCGTCTTTAATCGCTGAAAACATTTCAGGGAATAAGGTAATTACATCAAAATGCATCTTCTTACGCTAGTATGTTTTTAAGTATCTGATAGTAAATATCAGTTAGATCATCTAAATCTTGTACGCTAACGCATTCATCAACTTGGTGAATGGTTGCATTTAATGGACCTAACTCAACAACCTGGGCGTCTAGCATTGGCGCAATAAATCGTCCATCTGAAGTACCGCCTGAAGTTGATAATTCTGCGTCAATACCTTTAACAGATTTAATCGCATCCACACAACTACCAACCAAAGCCCCTTTAGGGGTTAGGAATGGGTAACCTGAATGTTCCCAATGAATCTTATAGCTAAGATTATGCTTATCTAGAATATCCAAAACTCTTTGCTGTAGTTCTTCATGAGTAGATTCAGTTGAATATCTAAAATTAAAGACAATTTCAGTTTCACCCGGAATAACATTGGTTACGCCAGTGCCAGACTGAATATTAGAGATTTGAAAACTGGTGGCAGGAAAATACTCGTTACCTTCATCCCAAAGCTCATTGCACAGATCATCCAATGCAGGTACAGACAAGTGAATTGGGTTATCGGCTAAATGCGGGTAAGCAATGTGACCCTGTTTGCCGATGATCGTTAAGCGGCCATTAAGCGAGCCGCGGCGACCATTTTTAATAACATCCCCTAATTGACTGGTTGAAGATGGCTCACCTACCAAGCAATAATCAACTGATTGATTAGTGTTTTTTAAGTGTTCGCAAACTTTAACCGTGCCATCAAGTGCAGGGCCTTCTTCATCAGAAGTGATTAAAAAACCAATGGTGCCTTGATGGCCGGGGAAGTCCGCCACAAAGCGTTCGGTTGCCACCAACATCGCAGCTAGTGAACCCTTCATGTCAGCCGCACCTCGACCATACAACATGCCATCTTTAACAACAGGATCAAAAGGGTCTGTTTGCCAATTAGTGCCTACCGGCACAACATCGGTATGACCTGCAAAAACAAACACAGGCTCAGCACTGCCATGAACTGCCCAAAAGTTATCAACTTCGCCAAATTTCAAAGGATTAACATTAAAACCACTTTTCTCTAAGCGTTCACTCATCAATAACTGACAGCCTTTATCTTCAGGCGTGACAGAATCTCGGCTAATTAATTCTTTTGCTAGTTGTAACGTATTACTCATATAAAGTTTATTCTACCTGCAAATCTAGCGTTGGATTATTCCTAATATCAATTACCTGGCTTAGCACTTGTATGTCACCTACTTGCTTCATAGCTGCGCCAGATTGACTTAAACGAACAACAGCGATCACTTGTCTTGATTGTGATAATTTTTTACTTGGCATAACCGAATTTTCATCTGTTAATGTCACCACACCAGTAAAGTCTTTAAGTTTAATCTTTTGGATAGCAATTGGCATTGGTCTACCCTGAGCGGCTTTCACATAAACCATTAAGTAATGATTTTTAAACCCGTCTTGGCGTAGTCGGTCAGACAGACTAACGTTAATCACTACTTGATGCTCTGGCATTGGCTTACCTTGTATTTGCGCCAATTCAACCAAGATGTCTTCTAAGAGCGGGCGGTCTGGATGGTCTTGAGGTAATAACGATAATGCTTTTTTCCATAATTGACGAGACAAATCAAATTCTTGAGCATTTACTGCAACCAGTCCAGCCAAATACAAAGCATCAGGTGCATCAGGGTTAATCTCTAACGCCTCTCTAACTAAGGTAGATGCACGACCTGTAAATTGATCGTTTTGAGAGGTGGCAATAGCAGAGGCATACTCAACCAACATTGAAACATTTTTTGGATTTAACTGATATGAACGCTCATAAGCACTTAAGGAGTCTTCCATCTCGTCTAACTCAAATGAAACCAAACCCAGCGTTTGCCAAGCTTCAAAATCATCTGGTTTTTCTAATAAATATTGCTTAAGTTTAGTCATACTTTGCTTCAAGCTTGGTGGCTCTGACTGCTCAACCACTTGAGGCGTTGACTCAGCTTTTGGTTGAGGTGTTAACAATTGGTAAATACCTAAAGAAGCAACAACTAAAAAGACAACCATCAAGCCAATTGACCACAACGGAATATTTTTTTGAGCAAGGGTATCTGAGCCTGTTGCTTGATTTAATTCTATTGCCAATGTTTGAGTAATTTCTTGCTTAGCCTGATTAAACTCACTTTCATCAATCAAGTTTTGCCTTAAATCTTGCTCTAATTCTGCTTGTTTTTGTTTGCCCAGTGCAACATTAGATTTTTCAAGATTGAACAAATTACTCTTTAGCGGATTTTTTAAAAACCAAACCAACCAAACAGTGGAAATTGCAATCATTAAAACAAACCACATAATCATACTCATGATTTAACAACCTTTAAGCGGTAACGCCTATCAAAGGCAGCCAGTAAAGCACCTAGCGCAATCAAGATTCCACCCAACCAAATTAAACGAATCAGTGGCTTATAATACAATCTCAAGCTCCAAGCATCATCTCCTAAAGATTCGCCTAGTGCAACATATAAATCACGATAAAGCGATGGGTCAATTGCCGCTTCAGTCATCGGCATACCAGTAACATATTGTCGTTTTTCAGGCTTTAAAGTGGCAATCTTATCACCTGCGTACGCGATCTCAATAACACCTTTGTGACCTCGATAGTTTTCATAATTAAAATTATCCACCCCTTTAAAAGTGAATTGGTAGCCTTTAATATCAATCGTTTCATTTAGCTCCATCTTTAAATCTTTTTCAATGCCAAATTGTGTAGTAACTGTTGCCCCTAAGACGAAGACAGCAATGCCAATATGCGCCAAAAGCATACCAAAAAATGCAGAACTTGGTCTACCTTTTTGTTGTAATCGCTGAGTTAGCAACACCAACGAATGCAGTACGATCCAAATAAATAAAAACACTGCTAGCAAAACAAAGATATTGTCGGTTAAAAATAATGCTACTAAAAATAATGCAGCCACACCAATCCACACAGTTTTTAATAAACCAAACACTCTACTCGTATTATCTTTTTTCCAGCGTAAAAAAGGCCCTATCACCATAACCAACACCGCTGGAATCATAATTGGGACAAATACTGCGTCAAAATAAGGGGGTCCAACTGAAATTTTTCCCAACCCTAGAGAGTCTAACAAAAGTGGATAAAGCGTACCTAAAAACACACTTAACATTGCTGCCACTAATAAGATATTATTAATTAACAATCCACTTTCTCTTGATAAAGGCGCAAAACTATTACTACTGCGCATCAAGTTTGCACGCCAAGCATACAGCGTTAGCGAGCCGCCGATCACAATCACCAAGAATATCAAGATAAACAAGCCTCTAGCGGGGTCTGAAGCGAATGAATGCACTGAAGTTAGAATGCCCGATCGCACCAAGAAAGTGCCCAGCAAGCTTAATGAAAAACCTGAAATCGCCAACAACACAGTCCAATGCTTAAAAGCACCGCGTTTTTCACTCACACTCAGAGAATGCACCAAAGCAGTTGCCACCAACCACGGCATGAAAGAAGCATTTTCAACTGGATCCCAGAACCACCAACCACCCCAACCGAGCTCGTAATATGCCCACCAACTACCAAGCGTAATACCAAAAGTTAGAAAGGCCCAGGCTATCAATGTCCAAGGTCTTGACCATCTTAACCAAGTAGAATCTAACTGACCACGTACCAGTGAAGACAAGACAAAGGCAAAAGGGATTGCCAAACCAACATAACCCATATACAACATTGGCGGATGAATAATCAGGCCAAAATCTTGTAATAATGGATTTAACTCTCGCCCTTGTAAAGGAATAATATCTAAACGCTCAAATGGATTAGAAGTGATCAACAAAAATAACAAAAAACCAATGCTAATAAAACCTAAAACAACCAAAATATGGTTAAGCACTTCAGCTGGCAAGCGTTTAGAGAAGAGTGATACTGCAACACTCCAACCTGCCAGAATCATCGCCCATAATAACAATGACCCCTCGTGCGCACCCCAAACAGCCGATATTTTAAACATCGAAGGTAGATCAGTATTGGAGTTATTAGCCACATATTTAACCGAGAAGTCGTCTACGACAAAAGCATTCATTAGGACTGCAAATGAGACAATAATCCAAAAAAACTGCCCCCACAATAGTGGTTTTGCCAATTGTGCTAACGCAACGTTATTTTTGACCATGCCTAATATCGGCAAAGAAACCTGCAACAGTGCAAAAACCAAAGCCAGAATTAAAGCAAAATGTCCAATCTCAACTAACATAAAGATTTACTCATCAAACAAATCTACTATTTTATCTAACCCACCAAAACTAATGACGATATTTGCTTGTTTGATTACCGAGGGTTTTGCATGATAAGCTACTGACAACCCGGCAATTGACATCATTTCGAGATCATTTGCGCCGTCACCAGCAACAATTACTTGATTAGGTGATATATCGTACTTCTCACACAATTCAACAACAAATTCAGCCTTTGCCGTAGCATTAATAATTGACCCTTGAGTGATACCTGTTAATTGATTATTCTCAATATCTAATTCATTCGCACGATCATAGTCAAGCCCAATGTCTTGTGCCAAACGATGTGTGAAATAGGTAAAACCTCCAGACACAACAGCACTCTTTATTTCTTTAGTTTTAAAAAATTGAATCAATTCTTTTCCGCCAGGGTTAACTTGTAGCCGTTCGGTATAAACTTGATTTAATACTGATATATCCAAGTTTTTTAATAGCGACACCCTTTCAATCAAAGAGGAATTAAAATCTAACTCTCCATTCATAGCGCGCTCAGTAATGGCAGCCACTTGGGGTTTGATATTGGCAAAATCAGCAATCTCATCAATGCATTCAATATTGATTAAAGTTGAATCCATATCACTCACAAATAATTTTATTTGTGAAAAATCAAGCGTGGGCAGATAATTAAAATCAGTTGAATGGGTTTGTCTTAACTCATTAAGATCGATTACTTGATTGGTATAAAGACGAATATGATTATTGTAAGGTTTG
Organism: Gammaproteobacteria bacterium; assembly: GCA_029243595.1. Lineage (GTDB taxonomy): Bacteria > Pseudomonadota > Gammaproteobacteria > PS1 > Pseudothioglobaceae > Thioglobus_C. The sequence goes on from JAQWRQ010000029.1 coordinate 7,654, forward strand.
ATATCACAGTGGTAAGTCGCCGAAATATGAGTGGCAATCTCTAAATCAGTACTGTGTTGAATGATTGTTTTCATAACCTAAATAGAATTATGGTGCGGAAGGAGAGACTCGAACTCTCACGTCTTGCGACACTGGAACCTAAATCCAGCGTGTCTACCAATTCCACCACTCCCGCGAAGATTTGAAATTATACCTAATTAATGTTACAGTGATAACTTTCAAACTAAGAGGAGAGAAATATGACAGTTAATAATGCTGTTTCAGCTATGGCTGGTGTCATTGTAATGATTTCATTACTATTAGGTTCCGAGGTAATCACTTCAGCTTTTTTTCACAATTCTAACTGGTTATGGCTAACCGGCTTTGTAGGTTTTAATTTACTACAGTCGGCTTTTACTGGTTTTTGCCCAGCAAATATGTTCTTTAAAGCTATAGGGTTAAAAGATTAGTCGCTACCAACGTCAAACCAATTCAATTTTTCTCTGAGTTTTACCACTTCACCAACAATAATTAACGTTGGTGCATGAATGGTTGTATTTTCAACCAAATCAGGTAGTCCTGCCAAAGTTGTCACATATACTTGATGATCAGGTGTGGTGCCTTTTTCTACCAATGCAACTGGCATATCGCCACGCATACCGTGCGCAATCAACTGCTCTGACAAATGTCTAGCACCTACCAACGCCATATAAAAAACAATGGTTTGTTGTTCTACCGCTAACTCATCCCAAGGTAGGTTCATACTACCATCTTTTAGATGGCCAGTTACAAAACGACAAGATTGTGAATAATCTCGGTGTGTTAATGGAATGCCTGAATAAGTTGAACAACCAGAGGCGGCTGTAATGCCAGGCACGACTTGGAACGGAACGCCGTTCTCAGCCAAAGTTTCAATCTCTTCACCGCCACGACCAAAAATAAATGGATCGCCACCTTTGAGGCGACAAACACGTCGGCCTTGTTTGGCTAAGTCTACCAATAATTGATTAATATCACCTTGCGGCACAGCGTGGTTATCTCTCTCTTTACCAACATAAATCAGTTCCGCATCACGACGAACAAGTTCCATCACACCATCAGAGACTAAGCGATCATACAAAATAACGTCAGCTTGTTGCATCAAACGTAATGCTTTAAAAGTCAATAAGTCTGGATCTCCCGGACCGCCGCCAACTAAATATACCTCACCTACACCACTGTCAGTGCTACCATCAAGTTGTGCTTGCAAATCTGCCTTGGCTTCATCAACCTTACCAGAAAATACCTTTTCAGCAACAATACCTGAAAAAGTCTTTTCCCAAAAATAACGTCGGTCTTCAATATTGTTGAATTTAGCTTTAACCTGATCTCTAAAATTTCCTGCAAGCTCTGCTAGTTTCCCATAGGCATGGGGAATAGTGCTTTCTAATTTTGCACGGATCAAACGTGCTAATACAGGGGCTTTTCCTGCGGATGAAATAGCAATCACAATCGGTGAACGATCTACAATAGATGGCATTACAAATGAACACAACTCTGGAGAATCTACTACATTCACTGGGATGTTGGCTGCTTTAGCTAATACTGAGACTTGTGCATTCAGAGTTGAATCATCGGTAGCCGATATAATTAGCATTTGGGTGTTAATATCAGTCGCCTCAAAAGCCTTTTCGATATGAATAATTTTATTATTTTTAACCAGTTTTTTAATGCCATCACAACATTCTGTTGATACACAAGTAACCGCTGCATCCGCCTTTAATAGTAAATTGATTTTACGAAGGGCAATATCGCCACCACCAATCACTAGACAAGGTTTTTGTTTAATGTCAATAAAAATAGGCAGGTAATTCATGGGCTGTTTAGCGCTAAAATAAAAGTTACTATTATAATGTCTAAGCAACAACTAAAGTATTGTTATGAATATTGACCATTACACCTGCCCCTTCTCTCACTTAATTTTAAGTGGACGATGCGGGTGTCAATACGGTGCCAAAGATTGCATTGCAGAAAAAGAATTTGGCACTTGCTTGCATGAGCACTCCTCTGTAGAGTGTCAATCCTTGTATCATCATCTTCGAGACAATAGTGATTTTGTGCTCAAAGCACACCACCAATCCAGCCTGTCAGTGGGACAGCAATCAAAGATAAAAATGGGTGGCCTGCTTGCCTTGCAAGAAATATTGAGCCATTCAAACGCCAAAGAAATTAACGATATTGTTGAACTGGTTGTACTAACCAAACAAACCTATGGTAGTTTCGATAAGATCCCTTTCTCTCAACTAATGCCAAAAATCTCTAAATTTAAATTTAGAGATCGATCTTAAAAAAAATCAGCTAGATATCCAACACTCGCTTAATAAGCGGGATGGTGATTTTGTTTTTTTGTTGCAAAGAAGCCTTGTCTAGTAGATCAATAGCATCCAATAATTCTATCAAATCTCGTGAATAGTATTTAAACAAATAATCATAAATTTTACGGTCTATCTTTAAATTTCGCTCATTCATCTGCTGCTGAATAATGTCTTTTTTACTTTTATCATCTAAGGCTTCAAGGCAAAAAATAGTCGCCAAAGATAAACGCGTTTTTAGATCTTTTAATAATGTTAATTCACCAGGCAACACTGGCCCGCTTACAATTAATTTAACTGACGTTTGAGTAGCTCGATTGTAAAGATCGAATAATTCTTGCTGTTGATTTTCATCTAAACAATCGACGTTATCAATGCAAACCCAATCACTATCTTCTAACCCATTTAGGATACCGTCAGGCATTTCTTGTGAAAAATCCAAATATATAACGCTCAGTGATCGTTCCAACGCTTCAAAAGCGCAGCCTTGTAATAAATGCGTTTTTCCACTTGATTTATCGCCATAAATATAAACAACTGAAGCAGAAGTTTGATCAAAAAGGTTTGTCAAAAATTTAACAATTTGTTGATTTTTGTCACCACTAAAGTTATACCACAGCATTTTGGCATTGAGTGCAAAAGGCAAACCTAACTGGTTCATTATCGACGCTCTTGCAAGATAACTTGCTTAACCCAAATCCACATGTAATCTGCACCACTAAGAACAGTTGAAGTAGCAACAACAATAAAAAACATGTTGGTCCACTGGACTGCCACAGGGTAGATTTGCGTAATTACTAAAAACAACACCAAGGCGATTTGCAATACAGTATTAAATTTGGATAAATTTGACGGAGAAAGCAGCTCATCTTGTGAAGCATCTGTACCTAGGAAATAACCTACCGTACCAGCCACAATCATCACATCACGCATGAAAACCAACACCAATAACCACAATGGCAATAAACCAATTACAAAAAGCGTGATAAAACTACCGGCTAATAATAACTTATCCGCCATAGGGTCAAGGATAGATCCTAGTCGACTTTGGCAAGAAAAACGCTTAGCAATCCAGCCATCTAGCGCATCTGTCACACCTGCAACAAAAAACAAAACAATTGCCAAAGAATAATTATGATTTAATAAAGTCATTACGACGGGCACTGTTAAAATAATGCGTAAAATTGACAGTGCATTTGGCAAAGAAGAGAAACTGAAATTCATTTTTTGCTAGAAGAAAATATTTAAATATTAAATTATACGGAAAAACCAAGATGTCATCATTGACTTACCAAGATTCTGGCGTTGATATTACCAAAGGTAATGAACTTATTGAACACATTAAGCCGATTGCAAAATCGACTGCAAGGGAAGGTGTATTAGCCGGACTAGGCGGTTTTGGCGCCATGTTCGAGTTGCCAATCAATAAATACAAAAATCCAGTCTTAATCTCTGGCACTGATGGTGTTGGCACTAAGCTTAAAGTGGCTGAAATGCTAAACAAGCACGATACCATTGGCATTGATTTAGTGGCCATGTGTGTTAATGATTTAATCGTACAAGGAGCTGAGCCCTTGTTCTTTTTAGACTATTACGCTACTGGAAAACTTAATACAGAAATCGCAGTTTCTGTGATCTCTGGCATTGGCGAAGGCTGCAAACAATCAGGTTGTGCACTCATTGGTGGTGAAACTGCTGAAATGCCGGGCATGTATAGCGGTGAAGATTACGATCTTGCAGGCTTTTGTGTTGGTATTGCCGATAAAGACAAAGTTATTGACGGCTCTAAAGTTGCTGATGGCGATCATATTATCGCACTAGGCTCTTCTGGTCCACATTCTAACGGTTACTCTCTAATTCGAAAAGTGTTAGAGCAGTCAACTCCAACTGATGCACAACTCAACGCACTAATTGAACCAACTCGAATTTATGTAAAGTCTGTACTTTCACTGATTGAAAAATTCTCAGTTCATGCGATTTCACATATTACTGGCGGTGGCCTGTTAGAAAACATCCCGCGTGTTTTGCCTACTGATTTAGCTGCACAGTTAGATGATAACTCTTGGGAATTGCCTGAGATTTTTCAATTTCTACAAGACAACGGTAACATCGATATTATGGAGATGTACCGTGTCTTTAACTGTGGTGTCGGCATGGTGATTGTTGTACCTGCTGACCAAAGTGAACAAGCCGTAGCGCATTTAAACAAACTTGGAGAAACTGCTTGGTTGATTGGCGATATTACTCAAAACAATGGCAACCAAGTCATCATCTAAATTAATGAGAGGCGTTGTATTAATTTCTGGTAGCGGCTCTAATCTTCAAGTTATTATTGATCAAGCAACGGATATTGGCCTAGATATTAGTTGCGTTATCAGCAACAATTCTGATGCTTATGGCCTTACGCGAGCAGATAAGGCGGGCATTCCTTGTCACGTCGTTGACCACACTCAATTTGATTCTAGAGAAACTTTTGACCAGGCTGTCAGCAAAACGATTGACCAATACAGCCCTAATATTATCATCTTAGCAGGATTTATGCGGATTTTTACCGAAGCATTTGCTCAGCAATATTGCGGAAAAATGCTCAATATACACCCTTCTCTGCTGCCAAAATTTCAAGGCTTAAAGACCCATCAGCGTGTGATTGATGCAGGTGAAAGCGAGCACGGTGTCAGCATTCATTTTGTTACTGCTGAGCTTGATGGTGGCCCTATTATTGCGCAAAGTCGTGTCTCTGTCTTGCCTGGTGATAATGCTAAATCTTTAGCAGAAAGAGTATTGATTGAAGAACACAAGCTTTTTCCTAAAGTGATTCATTGGTTCACCCAGGGCAGGCTCAAATTAGAAAATAATCATGCCGTTTTAGACGGAAAACCACTGTGAGGCTAATTACCTCAATACTATTTTTCTACATTAACACTGCTTTTGCTTTTGAACCTCACACGGCAAACTACCAACTCTCAATCAATGGCATAAAAATTGCCGAGGAAGTTAGAACGCTGCATGATCTAGGCGATCAGTATTTTTATACTGCCAATGCCAAAACCTCAGGTATGGCTGCTTTAATCAAGGATTACACAATCTCAGCAAGCTCCACTTTTTCAATCAATAAAGAAGGTGTAGACAGCCACAACTACCAAATTTTAGAACAAGAAGACAAACAAGTTTCTGAAAACTACATGATTGATATTGCTTCAAAAAACAACACTGTCATGTCTGGCCTGACAAAGACCCAGCCGAATGTAGTTACCTGGAAAGCAAGGAAAGGCAATATTGTTGACCCGCTTAGTCTGTTCCTGGCATTGTCGTATGACCTTAAAAATAAACCCGAACAATCTAAATTTAGCTACCAGGTAGCTGATGGCAAGTCTATTGAGCAGCAATACTATAAAAAGACTGAAAATCAAGTTGTTAAAATTAACAGTCAAGCCTTTAACGCCATCAAAGTAGACCGGATTAATAGCGAAAATAATAACATGCAAGCTTATTTCCTGTCTGGATACCAATACTTGCCAGTCACTATAAAAATGACCAAAGGTTCTAAAAAATACTTATACCAAATAAAAGATTTTGAAATTTCTGAAGTTAAAAAACTACAAGTAAGCTTTTAAATATTGTCCGGTGTAAGAGCCCTTGATTTCTGCAACTTCTTCAGGTGTTCCAGTTGCAATGATTTTTCCACCTTTGTCGCCACCCTCTGGCCCTAAATCCACAATCCAATCTGCCGTTTTAATAACATCAAGATTATGCTCAATAATGACAATGGTATTTTCACGCTCACGCAAACGGTTGATCACCGCTAACAGTTGTTTAATGTCATGAAAATGCAGGCCTGTTGTTGGCTCGTCTAAAATATAAAGGGTTTGACCCGTATCGGCCTTAGACAACTCTTTAGCCAATTTAATACGCTGTGCCTCACCACCAGATAAAGTTGTGGCATTTTGCCCTAAAGTGATATACGACAGACCAACGTCCATTAATGTTTGTAATTTTTGCTTAATTTTTGGCATAGGCTCAAAAAATTCCACCGCATCTTCAACTGTCATCTCTAAAACTTGTGCGATGGTTTTTCCTTTATAGGAAATCTCTAAAGTCTCGCGGTTGTATCGATGACCATTGCACACATCACAAGGTACGTAGATATCTGGCAAGAAATGCATCTCTACTTTGATTAATCCATCACCCTTACAAGCTTCACAACGACCGCCTTTAACATTAAAACTAAAACGACCAGACTTGTATCCACGTGATCGCGCCTCTAAAGTTTGTGAGAATAAATCACGAACCAATGAAAACACCCCTGTGTAAGTAGCTGGGTTTGAGCGTGGTGTACGGCCAATTGGACTTTGATCAATATTGACCACCTTATCAAAATACCCAAGCCCTTCAACAGAGTCATGGGGTGCAGGTGTTGTTTGTGCACGATTAAGATCTCTAGCGGCCAAAGAATACAAAGTATCATTAATCAATGTAGATTTACCAGAGCCTGATACACCAGTGATGCAGGTAAGTACTCCGACTGGAATTGACAAATCAACTTGATCAAGATTATTGCCTGAAGCTCCTTGAATCTTAAGCCAATTTTGTGAAGTTTTTCGCTCATTCGGAATCGCAATACTCTGACGGCCACTAATATAATCACCCGTGAGTGACCTAGGGTTATCAGCAACTTCTTGCGGCGTGCCACAAGCGATAATTTCACCGCCATGGATACCTGCACCTGGACCAATGTCAATCACGTAATCTGCTTGCTTAATTGCATCTTCATCATGTTCAACTACAATCACTGTATTGCCAATATCTCGCAAGTAAGTCAGTGTGTTTAGTAACTTTTCATTATCTCGTTGATGCAGTCCAATTGACGGCTCATCCAGTACATACAAAACACCCATTAAGCCTGCACCTATTTGGCTAGCCAGACGAATACGTTGTGACTCACCACCAGATAAAGTACTAGAGCGACGCTCTAAACTTAAATACTCTAAACCTACATTAATTAAGAATTCCAAACGCTGGATAATTTCCTTCAAAACCTTGTCTGCAATCTCCCCACGCGCGCCTTCAAGCTTTAAATCTTTAAAAAACTGATGAATATTAGCAATTGAAAGCTTAGAAAGTTTAGATAAATTGTGGTCACCAATAAAGACATTTCTGGCCGACTCATTAAGCCTCTCACCTTCACAACTGCTACAATTTTTTGTTACCACATAGCGTGACAATTCTTCACGTACAGATCGAATTTCGCTTTCTTCATAGCGTCGCATCATTCTTGGGATAACACCATCAAATGGCTTGGCTTTATTTGACCAGCCTTTACGTCCTTTAATTCTTGAAAAATCAATTTCATCGTCACCACTGCCATATAAGATAACGTGCTTATGCTCATCACTCAATAATTCATACGGAGTATCAATACTAAAATCATAATATTGTCCTACCAGCATTAAGATTTGATAAAAATAAGCATTCGATCTGCCCCAACCATAAATTGCACCATCAGCCAAACTAAGTTCTGGATTAGCCACAACCTTGCTTTCATCAAAAACATCTTTAACACCCAACCCGTCACAACTTGGGCAAGCGCCTACCGGGTTATTAAACGAGAATAATCTTGGCTCCAATTCTTCCAATGAGTAGCCGCATTCAACACAAGAAAACTTGGCTGAAAACACCAGCTCCTCTTGTGTTGAATCTTCATCCATTGACACAACACGTACCAAACCTGCGCTTAAATTAAGTGCAGTTTCTAAAGATTCAGACAAACGAGCCGTAATGTCTTCTCTAACTTTAAGGCGATCAACCACAATTTCAATGGTGTGATGTGTTTTACCATCAAGCTCGGTCATGTCATCTAAGTAGACAATTTCCCCATCAACACGTGCACGTAAAAAACCCTGGTGAGAGAGCTCATCCAGCATCTTCGTATGACTGCCCTTACGGTTTTGCACCACAGGCGCAAGTAGCATAATTTTTTCACCTTCAGGCAGTAGCATAATACTGTCCACCATCTGTGAGATGGTTTGTGAAACCAAGTCAATTTTGTGTTTTGGACACTTTGGTAGTCCAGCACGTGCAAACAATAGCCTTAAATAATCATAGATTTCAGTAATGGTGCCAACCGTCGAACGCGGATTATGAGAGGTGGCTTTTTGTTCAATAGAAATTGCCGGAGATAATCCCTCAATATGATCAACGTCAGGCTTTTCCATCAAGGATAAGAACTGACGTGCATAGGCCGACAAAGACTCTACGTAACGACGCTGCCCTTCAGCGTAAATTGTATCAAAGGCTAGCGATGATTTACCCGAACCAGACAGCCCGGTAATCACCACCAACTTATTCCTTGGGATGTTGATATCAATGTTTTTTAAGTTGTGGACTCTGGCGCCACGAATGCTAATCTGATCCATTTTAAATGCTGTAAAAATATGTCGGACAAAGGGTTCATTATAACGCTCACGCAATGTAAAATCATCAATAATTTAACGACTTTGCTAAGAATGAAATATAAACGCATTTTATTAAAACTCAGTGGTGAGGCTTTGGCCAATGCTGAAAACACCGTTGACCCAGACACACTTAGTAAAGTTGTTAGCATCATTCAATCTGCATTAGATCAAAAAGTCGAAGTCGGCATTGTTGTTGGTGGTGGTAATATTTTTAGAGGGGCTGCATTAGCCGAGGCAGGCATGAACCGTGTCACCGGCGACCACATGGGCATGTTGGCCACTGTTATTAATGCACTCGCAATATCAGATGCTTGTCGCCGATCCAATATTGAGTCTATGGTAATGTCTGGCTTCCCGATTGGTGGTGGTGTTTGCGACCCAGTTGATCATAACAAAGCTAAGCAAGCACTTAGCGAAGGTAAAGTTGTTATCTTCTCAGCAGGCACGGGTAGTCCGTGCTTTACCACTGATACAGGTGCTGTACTTCGAGGCATTGAAATTGGTGCTGATATCGTCTTTAAAGCCACTAAAGTAGATGGTGTTTATACCGACGACCCGATGAAAAATCCGGATGCAACCCGCTACGAAACACTTAGCTTTAATGAAGCAATCGAAAAGAATTTACAAATTATGGATACCGCTGCTTTTGCCTTATGTCGTGAACATGGATTAGAGATTTGTGTCTTTAGCATGCTTGAAGATCCAAACACTCTATCTAATATTTTAAAAGGCGAATCATTTGGCACCATTGTGAGTCAATAATAATCAAAGGAAAAAGATATGTTAAATGAAATTCAACAAGATGCTGATGATCGCATGAATAAGACCGTAGCATCATTAGAAAATGCTTTTAGTAAAATTCGCGCAGGTCGCGCCCACCCATCATTACTCGAACAAATCCAAGTTGATTATTACGGCTCAATGGTGCCAATCTCACAAGTGGCTAACATCAGCGCTGAAGACTCTCGCACGCTTAAAGTATCGCCATGGGAAAAAGACATGGTAGCTATTGTTGAGAAAGCCATTATGATGTCTGATTTAGGGCTTAACCCGCAAACAGTAGGTCAGGTAATGCGTATCCCTCTACCACCACTCACCGAAGAACGTCGTCGTGAATTAGTACGTGTGGTTAAAGACGAAGCCGAACAAGCTAAAGTTGCCATTCGCAACATCCGACGTGATGCCAACTCTGATTTTAAAGAATTATTAAAAGAAAAAGAAGTTTCAGAAGACGATGCGCGCAAAGCAGAGGACAATGTCCAAAAAATTACTGACGATCATGTAAAGTCAGTTGATGAGAAGCTTAACGAAAAAGAAAACTCCTTGCTTGAAATCTAATAACAAGACCAACAACAAGATTCAATCGACAATAAAAAAGCCCGCAATAGCGGGCTTTTTTATTGGTTTAAATACTTAGCTTACTTAGAACTCTTCAACACAAGTGTAGTAATCTGCCCATCTGTTTGGCGAGAATAACGTACCCATCGCATCAATCGGGCCAGTATTGTAAACAGAGTTACTGCTCAACGCATCTACGAATCTAGCAATGTTGTCATCAGACAAACCCAGTCTATCTTTACAAGCAACATGAGCCGCTTTAGTTACAACAGAACCTGAAGGTGTTGTACCTAATACCAACTCTTGTGGATCTTGATTACCCACAACCGTTTGATCAGCAACTGGCGCCATTTCATCAAACGACTCAACTGGACCCATGTCACGGTCATCACCACCCGCCATCACGCTTGTTGCTAAAGCAAATGCTGCTACAAAACTTAAAGTATTTTTCATTATATTTATATCTCCAATAAAGTTAAAAGTTGACTTACCCCCTCTTTGATTCTATATTTTATACTACTTATTTTTAATCACAAATGTTTATGCTAAACGATTTTTCAAAACAATGCTCCGAATCAAAATTATCACCTTTGTGTGAACAATTAATCACTGCATCAAAACAAGCATTTTCTGTCAATAATGGCAACATCCCTAAATGGGAAAATGCCTTATCAACGATAAGGCTACAAAATACAGGCACGTTAAACTATGCAGCACCCTACCTTGATATTGATGCGACTCATATTGATAAAGACAATTTAGAATCCTCGCTAAAACAACTTATGCCATGGCGCAAAGGCCCTTACCAAATCGGCGATTTACAGCTTGATAGTGAGTGGCGCGGCGACATGAAATGGAATAGAGTTCTGCCACACATCCAATCACTAAAGGGTAAGACAGTATTAGATGTTGGCTCCGGCAATGGCTATTTCACTTATCTAATGTCATTGGCTGGTGCACAAATGGCACTAGGCATCGAGCCTTTTTTGTTATTTAATTATCAATTTCAAGCTATTAGAACACTAATCAATAATCCGCCTCACGCGTTTGTCCTGCCACTACGTTTAGAAGATATGCCAGTGCAACCTTTATTTGACACAGTCTTTTCTATGGGTGTGCTTTATCATCAAAAAAACCATATGGCACACTTACAACAACTCAAAGATATACTAACAAAAGATGGTGAACTTGTCTTAGAAACACTGGTAATTAATAAGAAGTATGGCGATCAGATTATTCCTAAAGATCGCTATGCCAGAATGCGTAACGTTTGGTGTTTGCCATCAACAGATACATTACACTCCTGGCTAGAACAAACTGGATTCAGTGATATCAAATTAGTCGATATCACCAAAACGACAGCAGAGGAACAAAGGGCGACTCATTGGATTGGCGATAACACTCAATCACTTAAGGATTTTTTAAATCCTAATGATGATAATTTAACTATTGAAGGATTACCAGCCCCTTTACGTGCAACTGTCATATGCAGAGTTTAAAGGTATAATTGTTTTGATGTTACGCATCGTATTAACCTTTCTACTTTTTCTCTCGTCTAGTGTATTGGCAAATATAAAAATTGTTGCAAGCATTAAGCCAATTCATTCAATTGCAAGCGTTATAACTCAAGGAGTTACTGAGGTAGATCTATTATTGAACTCACAACAATCAGCCCACCATTTTCACCTTAAACCTTCTCAAATTTCGTTGCTGAATAATACAGACTTGGTGATAGTAATCAATCCCAACATGGAAGAAGGTATTAGCAAAATCCTAACCAATCTGCCAAAACATAAAACTCTATACGTTGTTGAAAATGACCATGATGACCATGATGACCATGATGACCATGATGACCATGATGACCATGATGACCATGATGACCATGATCAATCAAGTGTAAATTACCATGTATGGTTAGACGTTAATCAAATGCAAAATTTCGCAAACAAACTCACTGAAAAACTAATAAGCCTTGACCCTAAAAACAAAACCATTTATAACAATAACCTTGGCGTATTAAATCACGATTTATTAAAACTTAATACGGGTATCAATACTCAACTTGGTCAATATCAAAATACACCAATTATGGTTTACTCGAAAGCTTTACAACCTTTTTTAAAAGCCAATCAGCTTAATAATACCCACTCTGTTGTCGATAAACATGAACAAAGATTAAGTGTTAAAAGAATTTTAGATGCAAGAAAAATCATTAAAAATAACCATGTTAAATGTTTATTGTCAACTGCAGAAATAGCGCCGAAACGCACTCGTACCGTTGCGGAAAATTTTGATATGAATAATATCAAAATTGATATTATCGGATCTAAATTAATCAAAGGCCCTGAGCTTTATTTTCAGCTAATGCATAATATTGTTAACCAAGTTGAAAAATGTCTCAAGTAAGGTCTGCCTTTAACAAAGCATCATCTCAGTATGATGAACATGCTTTTTTACAAAAAGAAATCGCCGTTCGCTTGGATGCCAAGCTCGATGTTATCTCAGGCACATCAAAGGTTATTCTTGATCTCGGTGCAGGCACAGGGTTGCTTAGTACGCAACTTACTAAACGCTTTCCAGATTCTCAGATTGTCTGCCTAGATTTTGCTCAGGCATCTTTAAAACATAATCTATCAAGCAATAAAATCTGTGCCGATGCTTATCAACTACCCTTGGCTGACAACAGTGTTGATATGGTTATCTCAAGCCTAATGATGCAGTGGTGTCCAGACCTTAAGCAACTGTTCTCAGAAATCCATAGGGTGCTCAAAAACGACGGACTTATCTTGTTCTCTACCTTTGGCCCAGATACACTTAAAGAGCTTAAAAAGAGTTGGTCAGTGGTTGATAGTGAAACCCATGTTAATACCTTTACCGATATGCATGATATTGGTGATCAGATGTTACAAAATGGCTTTCAATCGCCCGTTATGGAAATGGAAACACTCACCCTTACCTATCAAACGGTTACGGACTTACTCAGAGATCTCAAAGCCATTGGCGCACAAACGGTAAACACTCGCTCAAAATCACTCATGGGTAAAGACAAATTTCAACTCATGATTAAGATGTATGAGTCTTATAGAAAAGATGGAAAACTACCGGCCACCTATGAAGTTATTTATGGACACGCCTGGAAAAGAGCATCAAGCCTTGGCGCTATCGAAATAAATAATAGTTAAAAAAATAGCGACTCTAAAGTCGCTATCTTGAACTATTAAAAACTTTATGTTATTGCATAGCTACTGTTACTGACGGCTCTCCAGGGTAAATATAGTCAGTAGCGGCATCAACGTAAGTAAAAACATTGTGGAGATTGAAAGAAACTGTTGAA
>JAQWRQ010000036.1 GCA_029243595.1 Gammaproteobacteria bacterium
ACTGCTGTGTGTGCTTTTGAAGTGGTAGCACCACCAATCAGTAAGGGTAACTCGAAACCTCGGCGCGTCATTTCTTTGGCCACAAACACCATTTCATCGAGTGATGGAGTGATTAAGCCAGACAAACCAATAATATCCACATTTTCTTTAATGGCCGTTTCAAGGATAGTTTCAGCCGGCACCATCACACCCAAATCAATAATCTCATAGTTGTTACAAGAAAGTACAACGCCAACAATATTTTTACCAATATCGTGCACATCACCTTTAACGGTGGCCATTAAGATTTTGCCTTGGGTTCTAGCACCGCAATCTTGTTTTTCAGCTTCTAAAAAAGGATCCAACCAAGCCACAGATTTTTTCATTACTCGGGCAGATTTCACTACTTGTGGTAAGAACATTTTGCCATCACCAAACAGATCACCCACCACGTTCATGCCATCCATCAGTGGGCCTTCAATCACCAAAATAGGGCGGCCTAATTTTTCCAGTGCTTCTTTTGTATCTTCGTCAATAAACTCGGTAATACCTTTAACCAAAGAATGCTCTAAACGTTTTTCAACTGACCAGGTGCGCCACTCTAGATCTCTTTTATTTTCTTGAACTTCACCCGTGCCAGAAAATTTACCTGCAATATCAACTAAACGCTCGCCAGCTTCTTCATCACTATTAAGCACAACGTCTTCTACCGCTTTTTTAAGTTCTGGATCAATGTCATCATAAACCACTAGCTGGCCTGCATTGACAATACCCATAGTCATACCAGCTTTTACAGCGTGGTATAAAAACACTGAGTGAATTGCCTCACGTACGGGGTTGTTACCTCTAAAGGAGAACGATACGTTAGACACACCACCTGATATTTTGGCATACGGTAGGTTTTTGGTAATCTCACGGGTGGCTTCGATAAAGTCTACACCGTAGTTATTGTGTTCTTCAATGCCGGTGGCTACCGCAAAAATATTCGGATCAAAAATAATATCTTCAGGTGGAAAACCAACCTCATTCACCAAGATGTTATAAGCATTGGTACAAATTTCAATCTTGCGTGCTTGTGTATCAGCTTGACCAACTTCATCAAAGGCCATGACGATAATCGCTGCACCATAGCGCTTACATAAATTGGCATATTTAACAAAGTTATCTTTACCTTCTTTAAGCGAAATTGAGTTGACAATCGCCTTACCTTGAGTACATTTTAAGCCGGCTTCAATGATCTCCCATTTGGATGAGTCCACCATCAGCGGCACTCTAGAGATATCCGGCTCAGAAGCAATCAGATTCATAAATCGAACCATGGCTGCCTTACCATCCAACATACCTTCATCAATGTTAATGTCAACTACTTGTGCGCCATCTTCTACTTGTGTACGGCAAATATCGAGCGCCTCTTCATATTCTTCATTGAGAATTAAACGCTTGAACTTGGCAGAGCCGGTAACGTTAGCGCGCTCACCCACATTGATAAACAAGGCTTCATCGCCAATATTAAAAGCTTCCAGGCCAGATAATCGACACTCAGGTTTAATGTCAGGTATTTTTCTAGGCGCTAAACCTTCAACTGCATCGGCAATCGCCTTAATATGGTCAGGGGTAGAGCCACAACAACCACCCAAAATATTAACCAAACCAGACTCAGCCCATTCGCCGACTTGCTCACTCATGGTAATAGCGCCCAAGTCATACTCACCAAACTCATTTGGCAGGCCAGCATTCGGATGTGCAGATGTGTAAGTGTTAGATACGCGCGACATTTCAGCCACGTATTGGCGCAATAAATCAGGGCCTAAGGCGCAGTTAAGGCCGATAGAAATAGGGTTAGCATGACGTAGTGAATTATAAAAAGCCTCGGTCATTTGCCCGGACAGGGTACGACCAGAAGCATCAGTAATGGTGCCAGAAATCATAATTGGTAATTCGACCCCATCATCTTCAAACACTTGCTGTACCGCAAAAATAGCCGCTTTAGCGTTGAGCGTGTCAAAGATAGTTTCGATTAATAT
Source organism: Gammaproteobacteria bacterium (assembly GCA_029243595.1). Lineage (GTDB taxonomy): Bacteria > Pseudomonadota > Gammaproteobacteria > PS1 > Pseudothioglobaceae > Thioglobus_C. Next base: position 2,004 of record JAQWRQ010000036.1, read on the forward strand.
AATGTCAGAACCGCCTTCAATCAAACCACGGGTTGACTCCATATAGACTCCAACTAATTCATCAAAGCTAACATTTCTAAAACCAGGGTCATTCACATCTGGCGAGAGTGAACAGGTGCGTGAAGTCGGGCCAATAACGCCTGCTACAAATCGTGGTTTATCTTCGGTAGAAAATTCATCACAAGCCTGCTTAGCAATCATAGCACTGGCTACATTAATCTCATAGGCAAATTCTTCCATCTGATAATCAGACATCGAAGTACGAGTAGCGTTAAAAGTATTGGTCTCAACAATATCAGCACCCACCTCAAGATACGACTTGTGAATGTCTAAAATGATTTGTGGCTGTGTGAGTGACAGAAGGTCGTTATTACCTTGTACCAAAACATGCCAATCTTTAAAGCGTTCACCGCGATAATCTTCTTCGCTAAGCTTGTGCTTTTGGATCATGGTACCCATGGCACCATCAAGCACTAAAATTCGCTTTTCTAAAAGGGATTGTAATATCTGTTTTGTCGACATGTTTGGTATTATAATTAAGTCTAATTTAATAGGGGGTTTTGATGAAAAAATTGTTTGTAGCAACTTTATTCCTAACCAGTTTTAATGCTCATGCATTTTTAGACTTTAACAGTTATGGTTCTGGCTATGATGACAACGATTGGCCAGTTTGGACACCGATGTTTTGGATGGAAAAAGTCACTGACAATAATATGTTTGGCAACAACAATAACAATAAACGTTATCAAGGTTATGGCTACCCTTACAACAATCGCCCTTATAACGTTAACGCCTCACGGTTTGACATGAGCCAGATGCCAACCCCTGATCAAGCCTACCAAGCAGAGAGTAATCGCATGCCACACCCAACACCCATGTTTATGACACCTGCGGCACAATCGTTTACCAATTCAGGCAATATGCCAAGCACGGGTGATTTACCAAGTCCTTACCCAAGCGGTTTTTAAAGAATAGTATTGACTTATAATATTACTATGTTATAATATACGTTCCTTTTATTTAATTTTTATATGGAGACAATACAATGAAGAAGATAATCGCAATTTTTGCAATGGTAGCAGCACTAGGTGCTAACGCTTTTTGGAATAACAACAACAGCATGCCTTGGGGCAACAGCTACAACAACAATGGTTACCAGTCTGACAACGGTATGTTTGGTTACAACCCATACGACTACTGGGATCCACGTTGGTACATGGAAGAAATGAGCAACATGGTTGACGAAATCGACGATGAAATCAGCAATAATGGCAACAATAACGGTTATGGTTATGGTTACAACCCATACAACAACGCTCCTTGGGGCAACAACACACCATGGAACAGAACTGCACCAGCTGCACCTGCACCAGCACCTGTTGCTCCAGCAAAATAATTTAATTTATTTTTGCTAGAAAAAAACCAGCACTTGTTGCTGGTTTTTTTTCGTCTGATGAAAATTATTGGTTTATAATGGCCTTTCATTTTTTTAAATATACAGAGGAGAGCAAGATGAAAAAAA
>JAQWRQ010000018.1 GCA_029243595.1 Gammaproteobacteria bacterium
TGATGAGCTGATTGTTGCGGGCTCAAAGTCGGCTAAAGCCTCAGGTATTGTAGTGCGTCGTGTAAAATTAGGCGCTAAATCGTCATTTTTGGCTACTGTTGAAGTGGCTTATGAAGACGAAAAAATCACATTAAATGATGCCAACGGCATCCAATTAACTCGAATAAAAAATGAATAAACTTCTGTTTTTACTGTTATTTTTACCCGTTTCCTCTTTTGCTGAATCCGGTGTTTTGACCTCATTGACAAGTCATTGGGTTGGTTATACTGCATTGACTTTATTTGTAGTGGCTTATATTTTGGTCATGGTTGAAGAATTTACTTGCTTTAGAAAATCAAAACCTATGATTTTGTTGGCAGGTTTAATTTGGGGGTTGATCGGCTGGAAATATGCCTCTGAAGGGATTGAGCACGCTGCCGAAGAAGCACTAAGGCATAACTTTTTAGAGTATACCGAGCTATTTTTATTTTTATTAGTGGCCATGACTTATATTGAGGCAATACGTGAGCGTAATGTGTTTGAGCGACTTAAGGTTTGGTTGATTAACAAAAAATTTAGCTTTAAGCAGTTGTTTTGGTTAACGGGGTTCTTAGCGTTTTTCATTTCACCTTTTGCCGATAATTTAACCACTGCACTGATTATGGGCGCTGTGGTGATGTCAGTTGGCAAGGGTAACGCAAAGTTTATTTCTGTGGCTTTTGTGAATATTGTGGTGGCTGCTAACGCAGGTGGTGCATTTAGCCCGTTTGGTGATATTACGACGCTAATGGTGTGGCAAAAAGGTATTGTTGAGTTCTCTGAGTTCTTCGCGCTGTTTATCCCGTCATTGGTTAATTTCTTGATTCCTGCCTTTATCATGCAGTTTGCAATTAAAAACCAAGCGGTAAAATTGGATGAAAAAGACACTTCAATAAAACATGGCGGTCTATTGATTGTTGTTTTGTTTGTGCTAACGATTATTACGGCTGTTATTTTCCATAACTTTTTCCACCTTCCGCCTGCGATGGGCATGATGACAGGCCTAAGCTATTTGTTTATTGCTGGATTTTTTATTCGCAGAAAATCTCGGAAAGAAGGTAGAGACGCTGATTTTGATATTTTTGAGAGTGTTTCTGATGCTGAGTGGGATACGTTGTTATTCTTCTTTGGTATTATCGTTAGTGTGGGTGGTTTAGGGTTTATTGGTTATTTAGAAATGGCATCAGTATCTATCTATGGCGAGCTTAGTGCAACCTCTGCCAATGTATTGATCGGTCTCCTTTCGGCGATTGTTGATAATATTCCAGTGATGTTTGCAGTACTGACTATGGAGCCAAATATGTCGTTAGGCCAGTGGTTACTGGTAACTTTAACAGCAGGTGTTGGTGGTAGTTTACTCTCTATTGGGTCTGCTGCTGGTGTGGCGTTGATGGGGCAATCGAGAGGGGTATATACGTTTGTTTCTCACTTGAAGTGGATGCCAGTCATTGCACTTGGTTATGCAGGTAGTATCTTAACCCATCTTTGGTTAAATTCGTCTCTACTCGATGTGCCAATTGGATAACAAAACCTTGTTAATTGATATTGGCAACTCAGCTGTAAAATGGCTGTTTGATGGCGATTATCACTCAATATCAGTTGATGAATTTAATGTAGATGCCCTGCCAAAAGCACAACAGACTTTTGTAAGCTGTGTGGGTGATAAATTACTATTAAATGGTTTAAAAAACACAACCTTTGTTGAAACCCAAGCTACTTTTAATGCTTTTAAATCAGCTTATAAAGACGCCGATGAATTGGGTGTAGATCGCTTTTTGGCTATGATTGCCGCTATTGACCGGTATCCTAATCAAACCCGACTGATTGTTGACGCAGGCAGTGCGCTTACTTTTGATTTGATATTGGCAGATGGTAAACATCAAGGCGGCTTAATCATGCCAGGATTGGGAAAACTACGGCGTAGTTTTGATCGATTTTGTACGGAATCTCAGCAGCTACATAATCACAAACTGGCTGACAATACGAGTGACGCTTGGGCTTGTGGGACAGGGCAAATGTTTACCTCAGTGATCAGCGCTCAAATTGAGCATTATCTAGATGAATTTGGTGATTTGGTGGTGGTGTTAAGCGGTGGCGATAGTAAGCTATTAGCATTAAGACTAAACTACGGGGCTAAACTACAGCCAAATTTGGTATTAGATGGCTTATCTATCTACGCGCAAACATTGATAGAATAGGTTTTAGCGCAAGGTATAATTCAAGCAATTTAATCAAGTAATCCGTACAATGCAAGACAATCGAGTTTTATCAGGCATGCGACCAACCGGTCGACTTCATTTGGGCCACTATCATGGTGTTTTGAAAAACTGGCTAGACCTACAAAACGAATATGATTCGTATTTTTTTGTGGCTGATTGGCACGCCTTTACCACGCATTATTCTGACAAGATTGATCTCGAAACCAATGTAATGGAAATGGTGGTTGATTGGTTGGCAGCAGGGATTAATCCGAACACATCGACAATTTTTGTACAATCAAAAGTACCTGAACATGCAGAGCTACATTTGTTGTTATCAATGTCAACGCCACTTTCTTGGTTGGAACGTGTGCCTTCATACAAGGATCAACAGCTTAAATTAAAAACCAAAGACCTTGGTACTTATGGTTTTTTAGGCTATCCACTATTACAAAGTGCCGATATCTTAATGTATAAAGCGGGCTTAGTGCCGGTAGGTGAAGATCAAGTTGCTCATGTAGAGCTGACACGAGAAGTGGCAAGACGATTTAATTACACCTATGGTCGTGAAGCAGATTTTGAAGAAAAAGTCGAAGTAGCTATTACTAAGATGGGTAAGAAACAGGCGAAATCTTACCGATCTCTACGTAAAGCTTACCAAGAAACTGGTGATGGAGAGGCTTTGGTTAAGGCAAAAGCGCTGTTAAAAGAGCAGCAAAATATTACCTTGGGTGATCGAGAAAGGCTTTCAGGTTATATTGAAGGCTTAGGTAAGATTATCTTGCCAGAGCCAGAATCGATCCTTACTAAAGCCTCAAAAATGCCAGGTTTAGATGGTCAAAAAATGAGCAAATCTTACGGCAATACTATTTCTTTGCGCGATACTGCTGATGAGATTGAAACCAAGGTTAGGCGTATGCCTACCGACCCCGCACGAGTTAAATTGACTGACCCTGGCGATCCGAAAAAATGCCCAGTATGGCAACTGCACGAAGTGTATTCTGATGAGCAAACGTGTGATTGGGTAGTGGATGGTTGTAACGGTGCGAAAATGGGTTGTGTTGAGTGTAAACAGCCAGTGATTGATGCAATAAAAGATGAACTAATGCCAATGCAAGAGCGTATTTCCAAGTATCAAGCTGACCCCGATTTGATCAAACAAATTATCTACGAAGGCAGTGAAAAAGCGCGCCACGTAGCTAAAGAAACGATGGCTGAAGTGCGTGAATCTATGGGAATTGTTTATTAATTATGCCTGAAAGACTACAAAAACTCATTGCTACCGCTGGTTATGGTTCACGTCGTTGGGCAGAGCGCCTAATTGAGCAGGGACGTATTGAAGTTAACAACAAGACCGCCAGTATTGGTGATAAATGCGAAATCAGCGACAAGGTAAAAATTGACGGCCGAAAGATTGACCTTCAGCGCTACGCTGAAGAAGAAACCAAGGTGTTGATCCTTAATAAACAAGCTGGCGTTATTTGTTCAAACAAAGACGAGGAAGGGCGCAAGAGTGTTTACGATTTACTGCCAAAAGAATCCCGTTGGGTGATGGTTGGCCGATTGGATCTTAATACTTCAGGTTTGTTATTGTTTACCAATAATGGTGATTTGGCTAATAAACTTATGCATCCAAGCTCTGAAATTGATCGTGAATATGCAGTGCGAGTACTCGGTCAAGTTGAAAATGAAGATATTAAGCAACTGACGACAGGTGTTGAGCTTGAAGACGGATACGCCAAATTTGAT
>JAQWRQ010000030.1 GCA_029243595.1 Gammaproteobacteria bacterium
TAACTCAACACTCGTACCTTCACTTGACTGGCCTAAAGTACCTTCAACCTCAGGATGGCCTTCATGGCCAATAAGAATGACTTTATGATTTTGCTTTTGCTTACGCGCCACCTCTTTATGCACTTTGGTGACCAGTGGGCAAGTCGCATCATAAATAATCGCACCGATATCTGTTGCTTGTTGACGTACTGCCTGTGATACCCCGTGTGCACTAAAAATAACTACTTTGCCTGACGGCACCTCGGATATTTCCTTTACAAAGATAGCGCCTTTGGCCTTAAGGTCATCTACTACAAACTTATTGTGTACCACTTCATTACGCACATAAATAGGCGAACCATGTAGTTCTAACGCACGTTCAACTATTTCAATCGCACGATCAACGCCTGCACAAAAGCCACGAGGATTTGCTAGCAAGACTTTCATTTAATTTTTTTCAAGTATTTCCACTTGGAACGATACATCGCAGCCCGCCAATGGATGATTAAAATTAACGGTAATTTCGTCGCCTTTAATCTTATCAATACAGCCGACATAAGAATCGCCTGTTGGCGTTTCGAATTCAACAGCGGCATCTACCTCAACAACCATGTCTTTAGGGAAGTCGTCACGATTCATGATTTGAATGGCTTCATCGTAAATTGAACCAAACGCTTCTTCAGAGGTTAACAAAAAGGTTTGCAGTTTTCCAACGATAGCTTCCTCCACACAAGACTCTAAACAAGGATCAAGCTGACCATCGCCAATTTCAAATTCAAAAGGAACATCAAGTGTTTCATCAGCCACCGCACCGTTTGAGTGGGTGAGCTTGTACAGCAGTTTGTATTTAGCCATGCAGCGCTTGTAATAACTGATGCACTTTGTTGCGTAGCTCGTGACGATGCACGATCATGTCAATCGCACCTTTCTCAAGTAAGAACTCACTACGTTGGAAGCCTTCAGGCAAAGTTTCACGTACCGTTTGCTCTACCACACGAGGACCAGCAAAGCCAATCAGTGCATTTGGCTCAGCAATATGGATATCTCCCAGCATCGCAAAGCTGGCAGACACACCGCCCATAGTTGGGTCAGTTAAGACAGAGAAAAATGGAATCTTCTTATCGCTTAATAATTTTAAGATTAGGGCTGTTTTGCTCATTTGCATTAGAGAAAATAAACCTTCTTGCATGCGCGCACCGCCCGAAGCTGAAAAGCAAACAAGTGGTGCGTTGGTGCGAATACTTTCTTGTGCGGCGCGCACGAATTTCTCGCCCACCACAGAGCCCATCGAACCACCCATAAAGCCAAATTCAAACGCTGCAACAACAACAGGCATGCCATTTAGTGTGCCTTTTTTAACCACTAGAGCGTCTTTCTCGCCGGTGTTTTTTTGTGCTTGTGAATAACGGTCTTTATATTTCTTTTGATCTTTAAACTTTAAAGGATCAACGGCAACCAAATCAGCAGCGATCTCTTCCTGGCCATCAGTATCTAAAAAACTCTCAATACGTACTCTGGCAGAAATGCGCATATGGTGATCACAATTTGGGCACACATAAGTTTGTTGCTTGAGCTCCTCTTCATACAAAGTGGATTCACACTTGGGGCATTTGCTCCACAGACCTTCAGGAATGTTCTTTTTTACAACATTAGTAATTGAAGGTAAGATTTTTTCTAGCCAACTCATAATAGATTCCTTATTTTACGGCAGCCGATATTTCAGCTGACAATGCGCCAACACTTGTTAACATTTTATCCCTATCTGTGGCATATTGCTCAATAAATGATACCAAAGACGAACCAACAATAACGGCATCAGCCGCAGTTGAAACCGCTTTGGCTGTTGCAGCGTCCTTAATACCAAAGCCCACGCCTACAGGTAGGTCAATAAATTGGCGAATTCTAGCCATGTTGGCATTGACTGCATCAACATCGATATGGCCAGCACCTGTCACTCCTTTGAGAGATACAAAATACACAAAGCCTGAAGCCACATTAGCCAAAAATTCCAAACGATCATTAGTTGTGGTTGGTGCTACTAGGAAAATAAAGTCAATATCAACGCCGTCTAAACGTTGTTTTAAATCATGCGCTTCTTCTGGTGGCATATCTACTACCAACACACCATCAACGCCGCTCTCACTTGCTACATCGGCAAATGTTTGATAACCAAATACTTCAATCGGATTAAGATAGCCCATTAAAACAATGGCAGTGGTGTCGTTGGTTTGTCTAAATTTTTTAACTAAATCAAGCACATCATGCAAACTTACGCCATCGGCCACGGCACGTTCGTGCGATTTGGCAATCATTGGGCCGTCAGCCATCGGATCAGAAAACGGCACGCCGAGTTCAATGACGTCAGCACCATTGTCGACCAGTGTTTGCATCAAATCATAAGTGTTATCTAAACCACTATCACCCGCGGTAATAAATGGAATAAAGGCCTTGGTGCCAGCTTCGCTTAATTGATTAAAAACAGTTGTAATTCTAGACATGGTTAAGATTGTATCACACTATGGTCTAGTGCTAAATTCATGCACACTGTCAACCAGTACTTTCATGTTTTCAGGGTTAACATCTGGAGTAATACCGTGACCCAAGTTAAAGATATGACCGGTATCGCCTTTAAACTGGCTTAATACTTTTTTCACCTCTGTTCGTATAACTTCAGGCGTGCCATACATAACAGCAGGATCTAAGTTGCCTTGAATCGCCACTTCACTACCAATTTGCTTTTCAACTTCACTAAGCTCTACCGTCCAATCAATACCCACGCCATCACAACCAGTATTGGCAATTTCATTCAAGTGCTTACCGCCATTTTTACTAAATAAAGTAATTGGTGTATTTGGGTGTTTTGCTTTAACGCCATTTACAATTTTCTGCATATAGCTCAGCGAAAAATCCAAATAATTTGCTTTAGAAAGCACACCGCCCCAAGTATCAAATACCATCAAACTGTCAGCGCCACTTAACACTTGCTGATCTAAATAAGCAATGACACTGTCGGCTAATTTATCTAATAACAAATGCAATATTTTTGGATCGTTAAATAACATCGCTTTGGTTTTAGCAAAAGTTTTGCTACTGCCACCCTCAATCATATAGGTGGCCAACGTCCAAGGACTGCCACTAAAGCCAATGAGTGGCGCACGTGTTCCTAGCGCTGTTTTGATCGTCGACACCGCATCAAATACATAAGTCAAATCATTATTTACTTCTGATGGAATAGCTTTAATATCTGCCAAGGTTTGAATAGGGCGCTTAAATTTTGGCCCTTCGCCTTCGCTAAAGTACAAACCCAGACCCATCGCATCAGGAATGGTCAAGATGTCAGAAAATAAAATCGCCGCATCAAGGTCAAATCGGTCAATCGGCTGCATGGTCACTTCACAAGCAAGCTCGGGGTTTTTACACAGACTCATGAAGTCGCCAGCTTTTTTACGAGTAGCTCGGTACTCTGGTAAATAACGACCGGCTTGACGCATTACCCAAATAGGTGTGCGTGAAACTGGTTTTTTTAATAAGGCGTTGATGTAGTCAAATGACATGATTTTTCATATAAAAAAGAATGTAGTGATTATATCGGCATTTGAGTGATAATCAGGCATAAAAAAAGCCACAAAAGTGGCTTTTTTTATTGAATGTTTGGTGTTTAGCGCTTGAATGAAGCGTAACGCGATTTAAACTTCTCAACACGACCTGCACTATCCATAATTTTTTGCTTACCTGTGTAGAAAGGGTGGCAGCTAGAACATACATCTAAATGTAATTCTTCTTTACCAATGGTTGAACGTGACTCAAAAGTATTGCCGCATGAGCATACAACTTTCACAGTGTCATAATTAGGGTGGATATCTGTTTTCATGTCTATAACGTTTATGTAAATCTAAAAGAGGAGGAATTATATACTATTATCATGCTCTATTCTTGATTTTTTCTCAGTCGGGACGCATTAGCAATCACAATGATTGAACTGATTGGCATCACAATCGCAGCAAACAGCGGCGTCACCTTAGCCATCATCGCCAGTGGCACCATTAAAGCGTTATAAGACAAGGCAAAGACAATATTTTGTTTGATGATTGCTTGTGTGCGTTTTGAGAGTCGAATTGCCTCAAGCACAGGAGAAAGTGTTGTTTTTAAAACCACCACATCAGCACTGGCAACCGATACATCAGCACCAGAGCCAATTGCAATACTGGCATCTGCTTGTGTGAGTGCCGGCGCATCATTAATACCATCGCCCACCATTAGCACCAAACCTTGTTTTTGCAAAGACTTTATATACTGCGCCTTGTCATTTGGCAATACTTCTGCAACCACATGGTCAACACTGAGCTGATTGGCTACTGATTGAGCTACTTGGGCACGGTCACCACTTAACATGGACACTGTTTTCCCCATGTTTTTTAATTGTTCGATGGTAGCTTTTGCATCTTTTTTGATTTGGTCATTTAACGCGATAAACCCTAAAATAGCTTGCCCATCAGCACACCAAACACAAGTGCAGCCTTGTTGCTCCAATGCGCTTGCTTGTTCTGACCATTCAATATTTTCAGATACTGAAAGATGGTTTAAATTTCCCACCCAATAACGCTTACCACCAACCTTGGCTGACACACCCAAGCCTGGCGACGTTTCAAAATCATCGGCTAATTGATCAATATTATGCTCAGCCGCATAACGAACAATTGCTTTTGCTAATGGGTGTTCAGAGTGTTTCTCAATCGCACTTATGATGCCAATCAACGCATTACTATCTATTTGGCTGACGACCTTACTCACCTGAGGCAAGCCCAAAGTTAGTGTGCCAGTTTTATCAAACACTACATGCTTAACTTTGCTAAGCATCTCCAGTGCATCGCCGTTTTTTATCAAAATATTGTGTTTTGCCGCCGCGCCACTAGCCACTGCAATACTCATTGGTGTAGCTAGACCAAAGGCGCACGGGCAGGTGATAATCAGCACACTGGTGGCACTGAGCAGTGCTAAGTCAAAATCAATGTTCGACCAATAAATAAACGTTGCACTTGCCAACAGCAGCGTTGTCCACACAAAATAGGGAATAATTTTATCAATCGTACAAACAATACGGCTTTTACTGGCGCGAGTATTTTCGACTAAATCAACAATCTGGCTGAGTGCTGAGCGTTTGCTGGTTTGGGTTACTTCGACTTCCAAACTGCCGTTAATATTAAGCGTGCCGGCAAACACATCGTCGCCCACTTGCTTGTTAACAGGCAATGACTCACCACTCAATAATGACTCATCAATCTCAGCCTTACCTATGCGTATAACACCATCAATGGCAATGCGCTCTCCCGGTTTAATCAGCACAATATCACCAATTTCAATCACACCAATCGGCTTTATTATTTCGTTGTTATCTTGTTTTATTAAAGCTATTTTGGGTTGTAACTGTTGTAGGCTTGTCGAGGCTGATAAGGCAGATTTTTTGCTCGATGCCTCTAAATAACGACCAATTAAAATCACAAAAATAAAGTTCACCACTGTGTCGAAATAAACCTCGCCTTTGGTTGAGAATCCAAGTAACACATAAGTTGAATAAAAATACGTCACCAGGGCGCCAATACTAATAGGCACATCCATATTCATAAATCGATTTTTAATACCGAAATACGCGTTTTTCAAAAATGGATAACCGGCATAAAATAACGTTGGCGTTGCTAAGGCAAACCCTAGCCATTGAAAATACTGATGATACTGCCCACCACTAGCGCCTGTATACATTGCGATTGAAATCCACAACAGATTCATCATTGTAAACCCAGCAAAACCAATGCGATAAAGCATGGATTTATTTCTACGCTGTTGTTGCAGCTCAGCCATATTTTTCTCATAAGGCATGGCCGCATAGCCTAGATCGGCTAGGGTTTTCATAATAGAAGAAAGCTGGGTTTCTTTATCTCTCCAGCGAACTCTAATGCGCTTATCCGTTAAATTAACTCGCACCCAAACAATGCCATCTAATGCACCAACAGCCCGCTCAATTAACCACACACAAGCTGCACAATGAATTGTATTGCTGATTAAAGTGATGGTTTTTGTATCTGAAGCAGATGATTCCAAAAATGGCTGCTGAAACGCATGAGAGTCATAAAACTCCAGTGGGTATTCCAAATCAACAGCTGGCAATAGTGAGCTGGTTTGTTGGTCGTAAAAACCACCCAGCCCACTACTATAAATAGTTTGGCACACACTGGCACAACCAGCACAACAAAAATCATGTTGTGTGCCTTCAATAACCGCCACAACTTTATTGGTGTCAGTTACAGACAAATCGCAGTGGTAACAACTATCGCTCATGACGCTTGATTTTACTCAAAGGTGTCTTATAATGGTGTTACTCAAACAATTAAAATTAGACATGAAACGTTTAATCCTACTTGGCTCTCTACTTTTACTCAGCACCGCCAATATTGCTGCTGATCAAATTCGTTTATACAAGCAATATATCGTTGGCACACCCAAGCCTTTTTTGCAAAAAGTGCATCAATTAGAAGACTGCTCAGCCAAGTATGAACAAGGCACGTTGTGTATGCAAAATCACTCTCTATCAGGTGAAAACACCGAAATTGCCTTTAGGTTTTTGAATGATCGTCTTGTTTCTATCGTACTGATGATGCCACTAGAAGATGTGAGTAAAATCAAAAAGATGTTCTACGTGATGAAAACTCAATTTGATCTTGTGCTTATTGAGGATGACAAATCTCGCTTAGATATTATTGAAATCAGTAGCAATACTTTTGCTAAGAACGATTTCACCAAAATGATTGCTGATTTTGAAAACAAAGCCTACCAAAAACACAACATTAAATACACCTTCATTAGCAAAGATGAGTTCAAGGTGCAATCACGCAAAGCACGTAATTTTTCAGAAGTCTTTAAAGACGCACACATCAAAATGCGTGCTGCTACTTACAGCGTAGGCCGCAAAGATGGCAAAGTCATGGGCACCATTAGCTTTGTTGCGCCGGGTGTTACTCAAGCTTATCTCGATCAAAACCCTATCGTTGAAGACTTCTAGGTAATTATCATGACTCAAATCCATGGCATTATTCTTGCAGCAGGCAAAGGCACGCGCATGAACTCAACCAAGCCTAAAGTTTTACAAATACTCTCGGATAAAACTTTGCTTGGGCATGTGCTAGCGCAAGCACAACAACTATGTCCAAAAGTACACGTGGTTTATGGATTCGGCGGTGAACAAGTGCGTCAAACCATTAACGATGACTCAATCAACTGGGTAGAGCAAACCGAACAACTCGGCACAGGGCATGCGGTTGCTCAAGCCATGCCACATATCGATGATGACTCAATCTCTTTGGTGTTGTATGGCGATGTACCTCTGATTGAACAATCTACGCTTAATAACCTAGTCACTCAAGCGCAACACAGTGG
>JAQWRQ010000033.1 GCA_029243595.1 Gammaproteobacteria bacterium
ATTTTCATAAAAATATTTTATCAGTTGCTTGGCTTTGTTTAATATATATCAGGATTATATGATATACTTTTATTTTTTCAAATTTAAAGGGTAATAAAATGGCAGTATTAGAACTAAACAAAGATAATTTTGATGAAACAATACAAAACAATGATATTGTTATTCTAGATTTTTGGGCGCCATGGTGTGGCCCTTGTAAACAGTTTGCACCAACTTATGAAGCCATGAGTGAAAAAATTGACGGCGTAACCTTTGCAAAAATTAACACTGAAGAAGAGCAGGAGTTAGGTGGGAAATTTCAAATTCGCTCTATCCCAACGCTAATGATTTTTAGAGAGCAAATAGCTATTTTCTCTCAGCCTGGTGCTATGGGTGAAGCAGATCTTGAAGCTGTCCTAAATAAAGCCAAAGAGCTTGATATGGCAATGGTACGTAAGGAGATTGCAGAGCAAGCAGATAAAGCTTAAATTAAGTCTGAATAGCTCTTCTCGCTAAACCCAACTCTAATATCAGCACCTGCAACTAATACGGGTCGCTTTATTAGTGTTGGGTTTTTTAACGTCAGCGCTAACGTAATATTTTGTTTTTCAATCTCGGTGAGATTACGATACGTGGTTGATCGTTTGTTGATTAGCTTATCCCAACCCACAACATCTACAAAGCTTTGCAAGGTTTTCTCATCAATTGGGTTTTGACGAAAATCAACAAATTCAAAATCAACACCTTGTGCTTGTAGAGACTTCTGCGCTTTTTTAATAGTATCGCAATTTTTAATGCCGTACATTTTGATCATAATTTCGTATTATAGAATTCTAAAATTTCTTTATTTTCTTGATCGACGATAATACGCAAACCTTTGCTAGGATAATTCCAGTATTCAACGCCTGGCTCGACTAAGCCAACAGTTTCTGGCTGTTTAAATAACCCTGTAATCGTATCAGGCGATAAATCTGCACTCGGAATAAAGGTAAGCGATTCAATTGGCAAGGAAAACATAGAAGCCTCCCCCGCTTTATTAAATGAGATTTTTTTATTGCCAGTTGGCATAACTTCACTCTCTTTAATATTGCTATTTAAATAATCAAATTGATCATTACTAGGTGTTAAATTTAAAATAACCTTTGCTGAAATGCCACCAACTTTAGTGCTGGAAAAAAATACTTCTAATGTTTTCTTTTGATCTGTATCTTCAAACAAAGAAGCCATAACCTCAGTGCCGAAGATGTGCATAGACTCAGCCAGCGTACTCTCGCCCATAGTTAGGTCAAAAACAACAGTTTTACCCTGGTCATTGATATAACTTTGCCAAGGCATAGCTTGGTTATCAGGGATTTCAATATTGCGTGTGCTTAGATAAAATACACTATAAATTACAAAAGCGATTAATAAAATAATAACAACTACTTTGCTTTCCTTCATCGTTTAAATGGGGCTTTATCAGCTTTTCCTCTTAGCCAATTGAGCGCTTTAAAAGTTGGCTCATGGTTAATGATTTTAAGCTCTAGATTGCGCTTACCTGGAAACTCCATTAAGAACAAACCCAATAAAATTGAAATCACACCCTGGCCTGGTGTTACCAACATAATAACGCCAGCGACCAGTAGCACAAAGCCGATTAATGTTCTGATAATGACAACAGCTAAATGGCCAGGATGCTTGATTTCGACCTTATGTTGATTAGTATGTACAAAGTAATCAGTGGGAATTTTTCCTAATAAAAATGGCGTTAACAAAAGACTAAAAACAAAAACAACTAAAGACACAACACCCATCAAAAAGAAGTATTGCTGATAGTCTGCTGTCATTTGAGCGATAGAATCTAACATTCTAATAAAAAAGTAACTGGCCCATTATTGGTGAGTGAAACTTGCATGTCAGCACCAAAGATACCTGTGGCCACTGTGTCGTGCGATTTTTGCATTTGATGTACAAAATAGTTATAAAGCGCCTTGGCTTCAGCAGGTGGTTTGGCAGTAGAAAACCCTGGTCGTGTACCTGATTTGGTGTCTGCTGCTAGCGTAAATTGCGAAACAAGCAACACTCCGCCATTGATATCACTCACTGATAAATTCATTTTATCGTTAGCATCGTAAAATATACGATAAGACAACAGGCGCTTAATCATTTTATCGGCTTCGGCGAATTCGTCGTATTTTTCAATACCGATAAATACCAATAAACCCTGATCAATCTGCCCAGTTATTTGGCCATCTACTTCAACTTGAGCCTTGCTAACACGTTGAATTAAGGCTTTCATGGTTAAAGGTTATTACGAACTTAAGTGTGACACATCTGCCACAGACAAGAATAAAGATCTAATCCAGTTAAGTAGTGTTAGACGTGCTTGCTTTAATGAGGCGTCATCAGCATTAACCATAACTTCGTCAAAGAATGCGTCAATAGCATCTTTAAGGCTGAGTAACTCGTTCATTGACTGAGTGTAATCACTACTACCATCAAGTTTATTGGCGACTGTTTGTGTCGCTTCAAACAATGCTTTCTCTGCTGATTCTACTAGTACGCTGGTGTCAACTTCAATACCTAAATCTTGATGATCTTTAAGCATGTTAGCAATACGCTTATTGGCTTCAATCAGGCTAGTTGATGCACTGTCATTAGTAAATTCGTTAAGTGCGCCAACTCTTAAGTGGAAATCATAAGGTGATTTTGGACGCACTGCTAACACTGCTTCAAACGCTTTGCCACTAACTTTTTGTTCTTTGTAGTAAGCACGCAAGCGATCCATCATGAATTGGTAAATAGCATCTGCGCTTGATCTATCAACTTCTGAGGCATGCAGTTCAAGTGACTGCTTAATCAGCGCTTTAAGATCTAATTTAAGCTTAGCTTCTACCATAATTCTTAATAAACCTAATGCCATCCTCCTAAGGGCGTACGGATCTTTCGATCCGGTTGGACCTTGGCCAATGCCATAAATACCGGTAATGGTGTCAAGCTTGTCGGCAATGGCAACAACCAAACCTTCACTGGTACTTGGTAAAGTATCGCCGGCAAACCTTGGATGATAGTGCTCGCTAATGGCGGTTGCCACAGCAGTATTTTCACCATCATTATGTGCATAATAGCCGCCCATCACACCTTGCAAATCGGCAAATTCACCTACCATATCAGTCACTAAATCGGTTTTTGCGAGTAGCCCTGCACGCGCACTATGGTCTGCATTAGTGCCAATTACATTAGCAATATAGCTAGATAGTGACTCAATGCGTTTGGCTTTATCACCCATAGACCCAAGTGACTTCATAAACAAAACATGCTCAAGCTTGGATAGGCGTGACTCTAATGAGTTGGCTTTATCTTGCTCCCAGAAAAACTCTGAGTCAGTTAAACGTGGTCTAATGACGCGCTCATTGCCATCGATGATTACTGACAAATCGCTAGATTCGATATTAGCAACCGAGATAAAGGCAGGTAATAATTTGCCATTATCATCCACCATGTGGAAATACTTTTGGTGTGATTTCATCGCAGAGATAAGCGCTTCTTCTGGCACCTCTAAAAACCTTGCATCAAAGCCACCCGAAAATGCTCTTGGGTATTCAACTAGAGCACAAACTTCCTCTAGTAGTGATTCATCAATCACTGCGTTTGATTTGCAATCAAGTGCGACTTGCATAACCTGCTCACGGATCATTTCTTTACGCGAGTCAAAATCAACTTCAATTTGCGCTTTACTTAATAAAGTTTGACGATAATCACCTGCATTGGCAATATCAAACGTTTGTTCGCCAGTAAAACGCAAGCCTCGAGTGGTGTTGCCACTACTTAAACCCATTACTGTTGCTTCTACCACGTCACTGCCTAGCATTATGATTAACCAATGCGTTGGACGCACAAAGTTAAAATCAAGATCGCCCCAACGCATGGCACGGGTGATCGGAATTTTCTTAATAGCGGTATCAACAATATCTTGTAATAAATCTTGTGTTTTTAGGCCTTTTTGTTCTTTGCTGAAAAAGTAATAATCTGCCTTACCAAAAGCTTTTTTCTCTAAGTCTGATTTGTCAACACCACATGATTTTGCAAAGCCTTCAACCGCTTGATCAGGTGCGCTGACTGACGGACCTTTTCGCTCAATAGTTTGATCTTCTTGTTGTAGTTGTAGGTTACTCACTAATACAGCTAGACGCCTTGGTGTAGCAAAAGACTCAACCTTGCTGTATGACAAATTAAGCTCAGACAGTTGTGTGGTTACATTACCCGTCAGCGCGTTGGATAATTGCTTTAATAACTTAGGCGGTAATTCCTCTGTGCCCAATTCTAATAAAAAATCTTGTGTACTCATACTATTTGAAACCTTAATTTACCTTTGTTTAAATCAACCATCACCGAGCGTGCGTAAAGTTTGGTTGGCACCACATCAAACTTTTTGTACACACCGGCAATAGAAACCAATTGCGCATTGAAAGATTGGATAAAAATAGTAGCTTTATCATCACCAGAAATACCAGCAAATACCTTTCCTTGCACTTCCTTATAAGCAGAAATACTACCATATGACATTACTTCTGCATCTGACTTAACCTTGCCTAATAACACCAAGTCACTGTCCATTGCCACCACTTGTGCTGATGAATAAACTTTATTAGCCACAATCTTAGGTGCTTGATAAACTTTATCTTGATGCGGGTTGGGCGACTCATCATTTTTGATCTTTTTAGGAGATTTTGGCTTGCTTGGTGTGAGCGACTTACCAAACACTGCCAAGCCTGAAAATTTAGCAAAATCAATCAGCTCTTGTTTGCGTGAACGAATGCCTACTGCCACCATGTCATTTTGAGTTAGTATTTCTATTAATACTGCCAACTCATTAGCTTGGAAGTGTTTATTTTCAATTTCAAGAATCACCGGCGCATGCTGAAATTGCTTTTTATTGTTGTTGGCTAAATCAGCAATTTCAGTGAGTAAATCGTCAATGTTGTTGGTTAACACTCTGAGTGTATAAAGTGCTTCAGTTTGAGTTTTTACTTCGATTAGATTAGGCTTTTTCATCTAATTCAATCCTTCCAACTCTGCGTACAATCTAGAAAAAACCAAACACGCTTCATGCCAGTATCACCACTCAGCATTAACTCTAATGGCGCTTTGTGTTTGAATTTTTTGACTGGTCGTTTAAGCCAAATAGACGCGTATTCACGATTGGTAGGAAAGGTTGTACCCAACGACTCATGAATGCCTAAAATCATCTCACTGCGATCAATAGAGGTTTGATTAAAATCAAAGGGCTTATCGCCTCTTCTGTATAAATACAAATGTCTAGCTTTAATTGTTTCTGGCAAACCTAATAATGTAATTTGATCTTGGTCGGCTAATTTCCATTGCTCCATAATTTGTGTCAACCGAATGGTAAGATTGCTCTTTTGAGCATCAGTAATGCTATCAAGATCTACCATCAGTTCACCCTAAAATGAAACAAGATCTCACGATCGAATACGCTTTTATCTGGTGCAGGTGGCAATGGTGAGGCTTTGTATACTGCACGCTCAATGGCATTTTTAAAAGATTTTGACTTAGTACTACTATCAACAACACAAGACTGGACGTTTACACTTTGCACGTTGCCATCAACATCTTGCAAGATATGAACATCACACCCCCAATTGTCTTTTGCACCTTGATAACGCCACTGATTATGAACTCTAGAGGCGATTTGATTAATGTAATTAACCTTTAACTCATTTAAGATATCTTCTTGGGCGATTTCTCTATCTTGGTCTTCTTCTGATTGAATTTCCTTTTTCAGCGCACGATTTTTTTGCTCTTTTTTAAACTTTTTATTTTCAGCTTTGCGTTGCTTTTCAATCTCTTGTTTTTTCTTTTCAGCCAGTTTGGCTTTTTTCTCCGCTTCTTTGCGTTTCTTTTCTGCTACTGCTTTGGCTTTTTTCTCTTTTTGAGTTTTAGCTTTGAGTTGGTTAATTTTTCTTTGTTTTTGATAGCGCTGATCTTCTAATACTTTTAGGCGTTTTTCTTCACGCTGAATTTTTAACGCTTTATTTTTTTGAATATCGACCAAGCGTTGTTTTTCTTTTTTGATTTCAGTTAAGTCAATCGTGACTGCTTTAGGGATAGATTTAGAAGCAGCTTTTTTAGGGGTCTCCTTGGGAATCTCCCAACGCTGAACATTAGAAAAAAACAAACCGATTATCAGTACAAGGTGGAATGCAATAGCAACCCAAAAGGCAACTGGGTGGCTTTTAGCAATCTTAGGTAGTTTAACTTTTTTAATAAAATCTGTATTCATGCTACTTGGCGTCTGGTGATTCAGTCACAATACCGACTTTATCTACCCCGTTTTTTTGCAAGAAAGACATTAACGCAATGACTGAGCCATAAGCAACTTCTCGGTCACCCCTGACAAAAACTTTCATCTGTGGGGAAAAACTCAATCTTGCTTGTACACGTGCGGCAATTCTACTTAGTGGTAAGCGTTCGCCTGAATCAACATCAGCACTCTCATCAGCCATTGAGTTAATAAAATACTCGCCTGCTCGGTTAATGGTGATAATGGTGGGTTGTTGCTCAGTAAAATCGACCATTTTTGCCTCAGCAGCAGGCAGATCAACCTCAATCCCTTGTTCAATAATGGGCGTGGTCATCATAAAGATCACTAATAACACTAGCATTACATCAATATAGGGAACAATATTGATTTGCGCATCGATATTTGGTCTAGCGCGCTTTGGTAGTTCAATCATTATTAATTATTGCTGTCTCTGGAAAATAACAAACAATTCTTCAATAAAGGCAGTGTATTTATTGCCAATCGCCTCTACTTGAGAAACCAAACGGTTGTAAGCAATAGTAGCTGGAATCGCGGCAAACAAACCAAACGCTGTCGCAATAAGCGCCTCAGCAATACCTGGCGCCACAATCGCGATCGTAGCTTGCTTAACAGATGCCAAGCCAATAAATGAATGCATGATTCCCCAAACAGTACCAAATAAGCCAATGTACGGGCTAGACGATGCAATCATTGCCAATATACTCAACCCGCCATCTAGGCGATCAATTTCATTGTTAGCAGTCGTGTTCATTGAGCGGTAAGCACGTTCAGAATTCATAACCAGTGCTTGATTAGAAGTTGATTTTGAATGCGTAAACTCACCATAACCTGAGCCAAAAATATGCTCCATAGGTGTGCGATTAGATACAATCTCAGGGATTTCAGTATGTAATTTATCTAAATTTGTATCTGCTAAAAAGTGGTGATGAAAAACTTTAATATCACTCTTAGCATCCATTAAGGTTTTCTTTTTCGACAAGATAATAGTCCAGGAATAGACACTCATTAACACCAAGATAAACATAACCACTTGCACCACAAAACCGGCGCTAAGGATTAGACTGATAATACTCAAACTGTTATCCATTTATTTTCTCCAAAATGATTGACGGAATACCGCAAGGTTTAAAACTATCGGAATGCAAACATGCCACGGTTATTTGTGCTTCAAATAATACCTTATTTTGCCCTAGAGGCGTTATTTTCTGTGAAAAAATCAGGCTTGCTCGCCCCACTTTTTTAATTAAAGTTTGTACACTTAGTAAATCGTTAAATTTAGCCGGTGAATAGTAATCTGCATTAATTGATCTGACTGCAAAAATCACATTGTGTGTTTCAATCAAATCATCTTGTTCGAAGCCTAACTCTCTAAGATACTCACTACGCCCGCGCTCAATAAACTTTAAGTAATTAGCGTAATACACCACCCCGCCACTATCTGTATCTTCGTAGTAGACTCTTACATCTAAATTACTCATTAAATAAATCTTGGCTATTAGAAGGTTTAGACAAACCCAGGTGCTCATAAGTTAAGTTGGTGGCGCTTCGCCCTCTTGGAGTTCGGTGAATAAAACCCTGTTGAATCAAATAAGGCTCTACCATATCCTCCAACGTGCCCCGCTCCTCTCCAATTGCTGTAGCCAAAGTATCTAAACCAACAGGTCCACCTGCAAACTTATTAGTAATAATGGATAAATAATCACGGTCAAGCTGCTCCAACCCTGCCTCATCCACTTTCAGAGTGCTTAATGCTTCATTGGCAATCTGTTGATGAATAATGCCATCGGCTTTTACATCGGCAAAATCACGCACACGACGCAATAGGCGATTTGCAATTCGTGGCGTACCACGAGATCGTTTGGCGATTTCATGTGCACCACTTGGCTCAATTTCAATACCTAGGATTTTGGCAGAGCGCTCTACAATTGTTTGTAAATCTTTGTCATTGTAAAATTCCAAACGCTGAACAATGCCAAAACGATCACGTAATGGTGAGGTCAGCATGCCGGCACGAGTAGTGGCGCCAATCAAGGTAAATGGGGGTAGTTCTAGTTGTACAGAATGTGCAGCCACGCCCTCGCCCACCATAATGTCGAGTTTGAAATCCTCTAACGCCGGATACAAGATCTCCTCAACCACTGGATTTAAACGGTGAATTTCATCAATAAATAAAACGTCATAAGGCTCTAGCTTAGTCAAAATTGCTGCCAAATCACCCGAACGCTCTAAAACTGGCCCAGAAGTTTGTTTTATTCCTGCACCCATTTGATTGGCAATGACATTGGCCAAAGTGGTTTTTCCCAAACCAGGAGGGCCATAAATAAGACAATGATCAAGTGCATCTTGACGCTTTTTTGCCGCTTTAATAAACAATGCCATCTGCGATTTAACATCATCTTGGCCGATGTATTCAGATAACGAATCTGGTCGGACTGATGTCATTGCAATATCTTCACCGCCCTGATCTTGCCCCTCTAGAGAGCCGCTGTGTGGTGCTTGTCCACCTACTAAAGAGTCTTGTTCTATCATACTGAATTGCTGAATTTTTCTATCATTTTAACTCATTAACCTCGCTAATCAATAGCTTGATTTTAATTGCCTTTGTTAAGTGATTAAGATGCACAATTCGAGGATAACTAACCCCATTAATTTGTTGATAACTGGTGATTTTTACCTGCCAACCATCATCAACAGACTGCTTATGTTGAAACAAAATAGGTGCTAATTTTTGAATTGGAAAATACCAACCAAATTCATCACTCATCCATTGTTCTAAATTAGACTCAATTATCTTGCCGTCTACCCACAAGCTTTGGGTATTTGATTTGATGTTAATCTGCCCTAGTCCAAGTGTAGCACTAAGTTTAAGAGTGTAGTCTTGATTTTTAGCATTAATAACAAAACCAATGTTTTGGTTGCGCTTACCCATTGACACACCCGCCCTACCCTGCGCTTGCCACTGCGTAGGGATTGCTAGCGATGGAGCAGGTTTTATAGGTTTGCCATCAAGCGTGGCACAACCCTGCAAAAACCACCCAAATAATAATATTGCCATCCATTTCATAGGGTGCTCATTCTAACACCGACTATGGCTCTCATTGTATAATCAAGCGTTTGTTTGAGTTTGTTTATTAATTTCTTTTATGCAACGTATCGCAATTCTAAGTGTTAACCATCAGCTCGCGCCGGTCGAAGTGCGTGAGAAAGTTGCATTTGCATCTGGTGAATTAAACAACGCATTAGCTCAGTTTAATCAAACTAAAGGTGTCGAGGCGTGTGCTATTTTATCCACCTGTAATCGCACTGAAGTTTATGCTGTCATTAACACAGACAATGCACAGGAAATACTCAGTGATTATTTATCTAACACGCACAATATCGATCGATCAGAAATTAACCCTTATTTAAGTTATTTTGAAGGTGATCATGCGGTTGAACATATTTGTCATGTGGCAACTGGACTAGACTCTTTAGTCTTAGGTGAACCGCAAATCTTAGGTCAGCTTAAAGACGCTTACCACGCCGCTAAAGAAGCAAACACACTCAATAAATTATTAGAAAAATTATTCCAACACGCTTTTTCAACTGCTAAAAAAGTTAGAACCGATACAGGGATTGGCTCATCTCCTGTTTCTGTAGCATATTGCGCTGTCAAACTTAGTGAGAAAATTTTTGCTGATTTAGCAGAGCAAACTGTCATGCTAATTGGTGCAGGTGAAATGATCGAATTATGTGCACAACACCTAAATCAAAAAGGCGTTAACAACATGATTGTCGCCAATAGAACAGTTGAAAATGCAGAAAAAATTGCCTTACTTTATGGTGCTACAGCCATTAGCCTTAAGCAGTTTTCTAACTTGATTCATGAGGCAGATATTATTATTTCATCTACTGCTGCGTCAGTGCCAATCATTGGTAAAGGCTTGATTGAAACTGCACTTAAATTACGTAAGCACAAACCTATATTCATGCTCGATATTGCCATCCCAAGAGATATTGAGCCAGAAGTAGCCCAGTTAGATGATGTATTTTTGTACACGATTGACGATCTTCAGCAAGTCGTCAATGAGAATATTGACTCTCGCCAACGAGAAAAAACATTGGCTGAAGAAATCATTGTTGGTCAAAATAAAAAATTTGATGACTGGTTAGCAACACTGCCAAATGAACAAATTGTGCAAGCTTATCGTCAAAATGCTTACCAAATTAAAGAGCTAGCAGTTGAGGCGGCGCTCAAAAAACTTAAAAATGGCGGAGACTCAGCAGCCATTATTAGCCAATTAGCTGACCAACTAACCAACAAACTCTTGCATGCGCCTTTTGGCAATATTAAACAAGCCTCTACTGAGCAACTAAACCAGTGTGAAGGCTGTGTGCCTAAAAACAAAGCCAAAAAATCATGAATACTTCTATTCTAACCAAGCTTGAACAGCTGTCCATGCGCTTAGAAGAAGTAGGTGCCATGTTATCTGACCCCGAAGTAGCATCAGATCAAAAGAAATTCCGCGAGCTGTCTATTGAACATTCACAACTCACCCCAGTCAATGAGAAATTTTCTCAATACTTAGCCACACAAGAAGATGTTGAAGTAGCTGAAGCCATGCTGCTAGAAGATGATGATGAGATGCGTGCCATGGCCAAAGAAGAGATCTCAGAAGGTAAGAAAAAATTAGAACAACTCGATTTGGACCTTAAAAAGGCCTTATTACCAAAAGATCCAAATGATTCTCGCAATATTATTATTGAAATAATAGCAGGTACAGGTGGTGACGAGGCGTCAATTTTCTCAGGTGATTTGTTTAGAATGTATTCTCGCTATGTTGAAAAACAAAAATGGCAAATAGAGATCATGAGCTCTAATATTGGTGATCATGGTGGTTTTAAAGAGGTTATCGCCCGCATTAGCGGCGAGAATGTCTATTCAAAACTTAAATTTGAATCTGGCGCCCACCGAGTGCAGCGTGTACCAGAAACCGAATCTCAAGGTCGTGTGCACACTTCAGCCTGCACTGTGGCAATTATGCCCGAGGTTGAAAATATTGAAGAAATCAACATCAACATGAGTGATGTTCGTGTTGACACTTTTAGGGCGTCAGGCGCGGGTGGTCAACATGTGAATAAAACTGACTCTGCTGTGCGTGTTACTCACATCCCAACAGGTACTGTGGTTGAGTGCCAAGATGGACGCTCACAACACAAAAATAAAGCACAAGCAATGTCTGTATTAGCCTCTAGAATTCTCGATGCGCAACAACAGGTTCAACACAAAGAGCAAGCCTCCCAGCGTAAAGAATTAGTTGGTAGTGGCGATCGATCTCAACGTATTCGTACTTACAACTATCCTCAAGGACGTATCACTGACCATCGTATTAATTTAACGCTGTACAAATTAGCTGAAATTATGGAAGGTGATTTAGAATCAATTATTGAGCCTTTAATTGTTGAACAACAAACCAATCAACTCACAGAGCTAAACGACGCACTAGCTTAAGTTTTTAGGCGCTACCAGCTGAGAAAACACAAACAAAACACCCAGTGAAATCACAATCGCTGGACCTGTTGCCACATCATAATACATCGACCCACTCAGGCCGACAATTACCGCCACCATTGAGATAAAAATCGACTGAAATACCATTTGACTAGGCGTGTGAGCAAACACTCTGGCAATCGCAGGCGGAATAATCAGTAGTGAAGTAATGAGTAGCACACCTACAATTTGTACCGAGACCGACACAGCAAGTGCAATCATCAACATAAATAATAACTGATAAGATATGTGCTTAAGCCCTTCTGCCTTGGCCAGCTCTTCATTTAGAGTTAGTAATAATAGACGCTGCCAAAAGATAGACATTAGCACTACAATTACCACTAATACCGCATACACCCAAATAATATCATTTTGAGTAATAGATAAAATATCGCCAAATAACAATGAAAAATAATCTGTATTAGCGCCGCCAACCAATGCAAGAACAACAATACCTAACGAAAGTGCAATATGAGAAAAAATACCTAAAATCGCATCGTTGGATAAAAACTGCCGTTCTTGCAAAGTGACAATTAAGAAGGCGAAAATCGCACCGACAATAATCAAGCCAAAATGAATACCCAGGCCACTGGCTAAGCCTAGCGACACGCCAAGTAATGCACTGTGTGAGATCGACTCGGAAAAGTAACTCATACGCTTCCAAATCACAAAGCAGCCAAGTGAGCCAGCAATAATAGAAATACCCACAGCCGCCAGGACCGCTCTAAGAATAAAATCTTCCATCTAAATTAAAAAAATCCTATTGGCAATTCTTACACAAGCCATATAAATATAAGCAGTGATCCGTTAATTCATAACCATGCTTTTTAGCTACATCATGCTGATGCTGCTCAATAACATCATCCGAAAATTCATCAATTTTTCCACATTTAACACAAACCAAATGATCGTGGTGATCAGCATTAGACAACTCGAAAATGCTCTGCCCATTGTCAAAATTAAGCTTGTTAACCATACCAGATTCTTCAAACTGAGTAAGTACACGATAAATCGTTGCTACACCAACTTCTTCACCCTGCATTACTAAGGTGCGATAAATATCTTCTGCACTCATGTGATGATTTTCACTGGTTTCTAAAATTTCTAAAATTTTAAGTCGTGGCAATGTAACTTTAAGACCTGCACTTTTTAAATCTTGAGCATCCATATCCAAATCCTTGATGTAAAATCAGTTAATAATTTTTAATCATTTTAAATCAAAAAGCCAACCAATGAATAAATTAACTTTGATTGTATTCTCATTACCATTCTTATCTGCGTGCTCACCTTCAATGCCAGAACTACCAGATTTACCAAGCTTGCCTAGCATGTCAGATATTATCCCTACACCTTATAAAGCTGATATTTACCAAGGCTCTGTATTAGAGCGCTTTAAAATCAACCAGCTCAAAGTCGGCATGTCTAAAGCACAAGTAAAAGACCTAATCGGCTCACCCAGTGTGATTGACCCATTTCATAACAACCAATGGGATTATATTAACTACTCCACCCCTGGTGTAGGAAGTGTTATTCATTATCGCTTAATACTTGCTTTTGATCATAGCACCCTTACTAAAGTCGACACCACAGGTATCGGCTCTTTGCCACAGCTTACTGATGAAGAAAAAGCCTTAGAAGATAAACGCATTGCTGAGGAAAAAGCCAGAGCGGAGGCGGCAGCTAAAGCTAAAGCAGAGGCGGAAAGAATCGCTAAAGAGAAGGCAATTGCAGCCGCTAAGGCTAAAGCAGAAGCCGAGAGAATTGCTAAAGAAAAAGCAGCGGCAAAAGCCAAAGCACTAGAAAACAAACGCATTGCTGAAGAAAAAGCCAAAGTAGCGGCGGCGGCAGAAGCTAAAGCTGAAAAAATTGCTAAAGAAAAAGAAGAGGCCAAGGCCAAGGCCAAAGCTTTAGAAGATAAACGCATTGCTGAAGAAAAAGCCAAAGCAGCAGCAGCGGCAGAAGCTAAACGCATTGAAGAGGCGAACAAGCCTTGGTACAAATTCTGGTAGATAGCCAACCAAATACCGTGTCATCACTCAATGTCAACAACCTAAATTGTCAACGAGGTTACAATCAACTTTTTAGTGAATTATCCTTTAAGGTTAATGCTGGCGACATTTTGCGTATTACTGGCACCAACGGCAGTGGAAAAACCTCTCTTTTAAAAATCCTAGCCGGCCTTAATGCACCTGAAGAAGGCGAGATTACGCTTGACAAGCACTCAGTTAAATCAGACGAATATCAAAGCGAAGTTTTTTATTTAGGCCACTTGTCAGCACTTAGTGCTGAGCTTACCAGTATTGAAAATCTTGAATTCTTAACTGGACTTAATAAATCCATTGATCAACACTTATTAGTTAAAGCATTAACACAAGTTGGCCTCAAAGGTTATGAAGACGAATACTGCGCCAAACTCTCAGCCGGGCAAAAACGCCGCGTTATTCTGGCTGGATTATTTGTATCAAATGCCAAAATATGGCTGTTAGACGAGCCCTTTACAGCACTCGATCCTCATGGCGTAAAAATTGTAGAAGATCGTATTAGCAAACACTGTGCGCAAGGTGGGCTGTGTTTATTCACCACCCATCAAGATTCTGCATTGCCTGATCAAAAGGTATTGGCGCTATGACTATTTACTTACAAACACTCAAGCGTGATTTACGCGTGGCGATTCGTAACCCATCTAGCGTGCTCAACCCATTGTTATTTTTTATCATTTCAGTATCTTTGTTTCCACTAGCGATCAGCCCTGAAGCGTCAGTACTTAAAGAAATTGCTGCCGGTATTATTTGGGTGGCAAGTATGTTGGCGGTACTATTATCTTTAAATGCTTTGTTTCATCATGATTTTGAAAATGGCGTGTTAGAGCAAATGGTAACTTCTCATCATTCATTGCCACTGTTAATCTTGTCAAAAATTACCGCTCATTGGATTCTTACTGGCATTCCGATTATCTTACTATCACCCCTACTAGGATTGTTTTTATTTTTAGACAGTGAAAGTGTTAAAGTGTTAATGCTAACCCTATTACTAGCCACGCCAAGTTTAAGCTTAATTGGCGCTATTGGTGCCTCGCTGATTGTTGGGATTAAAAACTCAGGCATGTTGTTGTCGTTATTAATCTTACCTCTATATATTCCAATACTGATCTTTGCTTCAAGTGCAGTCTCTCAAGCGCAATTCGGCTTAGATATTACTGGCCAGTTATATTTCTTGGCAACCATTTTAGTGGTTAGCATTATGACCACACCATTCGTTAGCGCTCTTGCATTAAAGATAAGTTTAGAATGAACTTTACTTTATAAAAATTTTCATTATAATTTCAACCACACGCTGATTTGTCCCGATTGCTAGCGTTACTACCCGAACAGTTAAAACAAGGTAGTTAAAACAAGCTAAAGCAGGCGTTCTTCTAGAAAAAGACCCTTCTTTATGGGTTTTTTTTAACTTTAAGAGAACAAAAATGATTTTTACTTCCGAATCTGTATCTGCCGGTCACCCAGACAAAGTTTGTGACCAAATTTCTGACGCCATTTTAGATGCGGCACTATCACAAGACAAAAACTCCCGTGTTGCGGTTGAAACCTTAGTTAAAGATAATCATGTTGTCCTTGCTGGTGAAATCACCACGGGTGCAACAATTGATTACAACCAAATTGTACGCGATACGATTATTGGTATTGGCTACGATAAAGAAGAATACGGCTTTAATGGCCATACTTGCGACATCACTAATTTATTGGGTGAGCAATCACAAGATATCGCCATGGGTGTTGACGAATCTAACAATCATGAACAAGGTGCGGGCGACCAAGGCCTAATGTTTGGTTACGCCTGTAATGCTACTGATGTACTGATGCCAGCGCCAATTTTGTATGCACATCGTTTGGTTGCCAAACAAGCAGAGTTGATGAAAAACGGCACTTTACCGTGGTTACGTCCAGATGCAAAATCACAAGTTTCGTGTATTTATGATGGTCATAAAATTGTCGGTATTGATGCAGTGGTACTTTCTACCCAGCACGATGAAGGCATCTCATTAGACGATTTGCGAGAAGCTATTTTAGAAGAAGTGATTAAGCCAGTTTTGCCTAGCGAGTGGCTAACCGATTCAACCAAATTCCACATCAATCCAACTGGTCACTTTGTGATTGGTGGCCCGGTGGGTGATGCCGGCCTAACTGGTCGCAAGATTATTGTTGATACTTACGGTGGTATGGCGCGTCACGGTGGTGGTGCATTCTCAGGAAAAGATCCATCAAAGGTGGATCGTTCTGCTGCTTATGCAACACGCTATGTAGCTAAAAACATTGTGGCTGCCGGCTTGGCTGATAAATGTGAAATCCAAGTATCTTACGCCATTGGTGTGGCAGAGCCGACTTCAATTAGTATTGAAACTTTTGGCACGGGCAAAGTATCAGACGAAGCAATCGAGGCATTGGTAGCCGAGCATTTTGACCTACGCCCTAAAGGTTTGATTGCAATGCTTGATCTTAAGCGTCCAATCTACCAACAAACAGCAAGCTATGGTCACTTTGGTCGTACTGAAGATGCCATTAGTTGGGAAAAAACTGACCGCGCACACTTACTGAAATAACGATAAATTTATCAGATTTGGTATAATAGACAAATCGCCAAGGAGCGTTGCATTGAAGTTTATCTTCAATCAGGCTTGGTTAATCAAAACGACGCTTATTTTTATTACGCTTTAAGGAGATAAAAATGAGTAACAACACTCTAAACAATAACGATTATAAAGTTGCCGATATGGCATTGGCTGATTACGGCCGTAAAGAAGTAGAGCTAGCCGAAGCTGAAATGCCAGCATTGATGGCATTACGTACCAGCTATCGCGACACACAACCCTTAGCAGGTGCTAAGATTTTAGGTTGTATTCACATGACTATTCAAACTGCCGTTTTAATGGAAACTTTGGTTGATTTAGGCGCTGAAGTGCGTTGGTCAAGCTGTAATATTTTCTCAACTCAAGATCACGCCGCTGCCGCTATGGTAGCAGCCGATATCCCAACCTTCGCCTGGAAAGGTGAAACAGAAGAAGAATTCTTATGGTGTATTGAGCAAACGATTTTGTCTGATGGCAAGCCTTGGGATGCCAACATGGTGCTTGATGATGGTGGTGATTTAACCGAAATGCTACATGATAAATACCCCCAAATGCTTAACGACATCCATGGTATTAGTGAAGAAACCACAACTGGTGTTCACCGCCTACTTGAGATGATGGAAGAAGGTACACTTAAAGTGCCAGCCATCAATGTAAATGATTCGGTGACTAAATCAAAAAATGACAATAAATACGGTTGTCGTCATTCATTAAACGATGCCATTAAGCGTGGCACTGATATGCTAATGTCGGGTAAAAAAGCGCTGGTTATCGGTTATGGTGACGTAGGTAAAGGCTCAGCACAATCGCTTCGTCAAGAAGGCATGATTGTTAAAGTTAGTGAGATTGATCCAATCTGTGCCATGCAAGCTTGTATGGATGGCTTTGAAATCGTATCACCTTATAAGCAAGGTAACAACACCGGTAAAACGGATGATATCAACAAGCGATTATTAGCAACAACTGACCTGATCGTTACTACAACAGGTAACTACAACGTTTGTGACAATGCTATGCTGCAAACGCTTAAAGCCGGTTCGGTTGTGTGTAATATTGGCCACTTTGATAACGAAATTGACACGCAATACATGCGTGACAACTGGCGTTGGGACGAGGTAAAACCTCAAGTTCACCGTGTATTCAGAACTGAGAATAAAAATGATTACTTAATTCTTTTATCTGAAGGTCGCTTGGTTAATTTAGGTAACGCAACTGGCCACCCTTCGCGCATTATGGACGGCTCATTTGCTAACCAAGTATTAGCACAAATGCATTTATTTGATGCTAAGTTTGCAGACTTGGGTGGCGACATTTATGTAGAAGTGTTACCGAAAAAACTTGATGAAGAAGTCGCAGCCGGCATGGTTGGTGGTTTTGGCGGTGTGCTAACCACACTAACTGATGTTCAAGCTGATTACATCAATGTTAATAAAGAAGGTCCATTTAAGCCTGAGTCTTATAAGTACTAGATTCTAGCCAACATCTATAAAAATGCGGGATTTTTCTCGCATTTTTTATGCCATTTTAAAAATTTCCTAAATTTTTGCTAGTACGCATTAAAAACCTTGATTTATAGCATAATAATGCCACTTTTATGCCAGAAATATAGGAAAATTAGCGCTTTTATTTACCCATTTACAAAATTCTCTAAATTTCCTGATTTTTTATGCAAGATTTGATCGACCCAATTTTTCAATCATCAGAAAACCTTGAATCTGCTTTTGTTGACGGCTTAGACAATATGCTAGTCCAAGACGAGCTCGGGGTTTTTATTTTGGTGTTAGCTAATGCGCTGTTTGATGACAAGCTTTGGGATCTGTTAAAACCAAAATTAATCAAAAAATTTGAATTACTCAAATCTCAGCCTATCATTGGAGCAGATGATGACGTTGCTGTGTTTAACAAACTCATCAAGTTTGACTTAAACGAACTGGAAGTTACCAAGTGGCGTGAAATTGGTGGTTTTGAGGTGCAATACAATCCACTGCGAGCATTACGCCCGCAACGACTATCTGGGGCTAAAACTAAGGGAGTAAGCGCTGAATTTGATGAAAATGGCTTTCACTTTAATAAGCCATTTTTACAAAAAGAAATATTTTGGTCAGGGCAGTTTTTCTCCAAAAATATTTCACTGCTTTACAACAAGTTTCCTTTTGCTAATTTTCATGGGTTGGTCGTGGTTGAAAGTGAAAAACAACACCCGCAATTATTGACTTATGAATTACATCAATTTGCTTGGATGATGGCCAATACAGTGTCACTTAATATTCCTGGTTTTTCACTGGCTTATAATGCTTATGGGGCTTATGCTTCAGTTAATCATTTTCACCTGCAATGCTTTATTAGAGACAAAGCATTGCCGATTGAGAATGATGAAAAATACCCCTTAGTTAATTACGCATTTCAAAGTGTTGGTGATGCTTGGGAATTTATTGAAGCCTTACACCGTGACGAACAACCTTATAACTTAGTTTATCAAAATAACAAAATTTTGTGTGTGGTTAGACAGCGCCAAGATGACTACACCCATGCTGATTGGACAGCAGGCTATGCTTGGTATGAGGCTTGTGGTGGTGTAAGCACGTTTGATTTAGACAGTTTTAACAACCTCAAAGAGCTGGATTTGAAAGAAGAATTACTAAAATTAAAAATAACTTAGTAATTTAGTAGATTACTTAAAATCGTTTTTTTTTTTTGCTATAATTGATTCATTGTTAAAAAGTCATGTTTTTAATAATGCAGCTAGAAGGCTTAATATCTCCATATATTATTTAACTTCCTTTTAGTTTTTGGGGGTTTACATTAATTCTTCTCGGCTTTAAATCTAGCCCCCATCTTTTAACTCTCAAGCTCTTTTCAAATAAGTCATACGCGTGCTATTGATGCGGTAAAATTTTTTGTTATTTTCTCTAATTTTAGTATGTCAATTTCAGACTTAGATGCAACTGCATCGTTTCAAAATTTAATTTTAAAATTACAGTCGTTTTGGGCTTCGAAAGGCTGCACATTATTACAACCATTTGACATGGAGATGGGTGCAGGTACGTTTCACCCAGCTACTTTTTTACGCGCCATTGGCCCTGAGCCGTGGAAAGCTGCTTATGTCCAGCCTTCTCGCCGCCCTACTGATGGGCGCTACGGTGAAAACCCAAACCGCCTTGGGCATTATTACCAATTTCAAGTATTACTTAAGCCATCACCCAAAGACATTCAAGATCTTTATTTAGAATCACTCACTGAGATTGGTATTGACCTCACCATGCACGATGTGCGCTTTGTAGAAGACAATTGGGAGTCACCAACACTCGGCGCCTGGGGTCTTGGCTGGGAGATTTGGCTTAACGGTATGGAGGTCTCTCAATTTACGTATTTTCAACAAGTGGGTGGTTTGGCGTGCAAACCAGTTGCCGGCGAGCTTACTTATGGATTAGAGCGCTTAGCCATGTATCTGCAAGGCGTTGATAGTGTGTTTGACTTAGTGTGGGTAGAAGGCGTTAGTTACGGCGATGTTTTTCATCAGAACGAAGTAGAACAGTCAAAATACAGTTTTGAGATTGCAGATACTGATGTGCTGTTTAGACAGTTTGATGAAGCCGAGGCGATGAACAAAAAACTGATAGAAGAGTTGCTACCTTATCCTGCTTATGAGCAAGTAATGAAAGCATCGCATTTCTTCAACCTGCTTGATGCACGCCATGCGATTAGTGTTACTGACCGTGCAAGATTTATTCGCCGTATACGTGCCATGAGCCAAAAAGTCGCACAAGCATATTATGACTCTCGTGAAGCGCTAGGCTTTCAAATGCTGGAGAAAAAATAACCCTGCATGCAAATCTTTTCTAGACTTTATCGAAAAGCACTGGATTGGGCGCAGAGTAAATACGCCATTTATTGGCTTTCTATTGTTAGTTTTTTAGAGTCATCAGTTCTTCCCTATCCACCGCCAGATGTGATTTTGGCGCCAATGACACTCAAGCAACCAAACAAAGCTTATTATTACGCGTTAGTTTGTACGATCACCTCGGTTCTCGGTGGTTTAGCAGGTTATTTTTTAGGGGAAATATTACTTAATTTCTTACTTGGATACAGCTTAATTAAAGTAGAAATGATCGAGGTTGCAAAACAATGGTTTGATCAATATGATATTTGGTTTGTTGGCTTGGCTGCATTCAGCCCATTGCCTTACAAACTAGCCACGATTACGGCTGGAACCATGAATATGGCGCTGTTGCCATTTATCTTGATTTCATTATTAGCACGTGGTGCTCGCTATTATTTGGTGGCTTTCCTGGTAAGAAAATTTGGCACTCAAGCCGACGTTTGGCTACAAAAGCATATTGATCGACTTGGCTATGTTTTGGT
Organism: Gammaproteobacteria bacterium; assembly: GCA_029243595.1. Taxonomy (GTDB): domain Bacteria; phylum Pseudomonadota; class Gammaproteobacteria; order PS1; family Pseudothioglobaceae; genus Thioglobus_C. The sequence goes on from JAQWRQ010000033.1 coordinate 20,821, forward strand.
TGTTATTGTGATTTTAGGATTTTGGTATGTTAATTAAATTATTCACTCTTGCTTTTGTTTCTATGACACTCAGCGGGTGTCTTTCATCCTCACCAAAGCCTGCCGTCATTATTGTTGAAAAATCAATCAACCAACAAAATATTGACCAGACTCGCCTTGAAAGTAAGTCTGAAGCCATTGAAGAATCCAAGAAAACAATAATAAAAAAAGAAGTGTCGACAAAAAGTTGGGATATTCCAGTGACTGGAAAAGTGGTAAAAACCTTCTCTAAAAAACACCAGGGCCTAACCTTTAACACTAAGTCTGGGCAAGCCGTTCGCGCTATTCGCGATGGTGTTGTTACCTATAGCGGTAACAACATAGAAGGTCACGGCAAGATGATTACCATCAAACACCCGCTGGGTTTTTATAGCTCATATACTCAAAATCAAAGCCTTAGCGTTGACAATGGCGATGAAGTTAAAAAAGGGCAGATTATCGCCTTAACCAGTAATAATGATTTTTACTTTGAAATGAAAAAATTTAAAGCGCCAATTAATCCACTCAAATACTTGAAATAACAGCTAAAATACTGATTATGAATGAATTTTTACTAAATTTAACACCGATTCAAACTGTTACTATCTTGCTTGGTGTCGCTTTTATGGCGCATATTATTTTAGGTGCTGTTCTTAAAAAAGTCATCTCTCATGTGAATAAAACCAAAATCCAATGGGATGACCATCTAATTAAAGCTATTTCTGCACCACTCAAAGTGCTGATTTGGTTTGGCTGGATCTACTTTTCATTAGATGCCTTCAAAGGGCAAATTGAAGCACTCAATAAAGTGGTTGAATATATTGATATTGCCCCAATTTTTATCGTGACTTGGGGAATTGTTCGCATGGTTTCAGGCATGGAAAACTATATGCTTGAGCGCAAAACAAACGTTGATAACGACTCGGTAAGATTGTTCTCACGTTTAATTAAAATTCTAATTATTATTGCCATTGCCTTAGGTATTGCTCAGTACTTAGGTTTTTCAATTTCTAGCCTACTGACCTTTGGTGGTGTGGGTGGTATTGTGATGGGTTTTGCCGCTAAAGATATGTTGAGTAATATTTTTGGCGGTTTGATGATCCAAATGGATAAGCCATTTTCAACCGGTGATTGGATTCGATCTAGCAAGTTTGAAGGCACGGTAGAAAAAATCGGCTGGCGTATGACCCGCATTCGAACCTTTGCTAAAAACCCAGTTTACATTCCTAATTCTATTTTTGCCTCAATCCCAATTGAAACACCTTCTCGTATGACTAATCGTCGTATTAAAGAAGTGATTGGCATTCGTTATGATGATATTGCACAAATACCCGCCATTGTTGATGAGGTAGAAGCTTTATTAAAAGCACATAAAGACATTGATCAATCTGAATCTCTACGTGTGTATTTCAATTATTTCAACGCTTCGTCACTTGACTTTAATGTTTACGCCTTCACTAAGACTACCAGTAAAGACGAATACCAGCGTGTGAAGCAACAAATACTATTAGATGTGGCAGACATCATTGCCAAACATAAAGCTGAAATCGCCTACCCAACACAAACACTACATATTCAAAAGTAATGCCATTATCTAAACTACACATTCGCACTTTCGGGTGTCAGATGAATGAGTACGACTCTAATAAAATGAGTGACGTACTTAAGCACTCACATGGCTTAGAGTTGACCGATGATGCGCTTGAGGCAGATGTACTCTTACTCAACACTTGTTCTATTCGTGAAAAAGCCCAAGAAAAACTGTTTCACCAGCTAGGTCGTTGGCGCAAATTGAAAGAAAAAAATCCGAACTTAGTGATTGGTGTTGGTGGTTGTGTCGCCTCACAAGAAGGCGAGCTGATTTTAAAACGCGCACCTTATGTGGATATGATCTTTGGCCCACAAACACTACATCGACTGCCTAACATGCTTAGAGATGCACTGGGTGATAAGGAAGTGAGCATCGATATCTCTTTTCCAGAAATTGAGAAATTTGACCATCTGCCCGAGCCAGAAACCAGTGGCGTAACTGCTTTTGTTTCTATCATGGAAGGGTGTTCAAAATACTGTACTTTTTGCGTGGTACCTTATACGCGTGGCGAAGAGGTTTCACGCCCATTTAACGATGTGATTAACGAAGTACAAATCTTAGCCAATCAAGGTGTTAGAGAAGTAAATTTACTCGGGCAAAATGTTAACGCCTACCAAGGTTTAATGGATGATGGTCAGAGTGCCGATCTAGCCCTGCTCATTAACATCGTTGCCCAAATCGAGGGTATTGACCGTATTCGCTATACCACTTCTCACCCGGTTGAATTTAGTGACAGTTTAATCCAAGCGTATGCTGAAGTGCCTGAGCTCGTATCACACTTACACTTGCCGATTCAAAGTGGCTCTGACAAGATTTTGACATTAATGAAGCGTGGCCATACTGCACTTGAATACAAATCAAAAATCAGGCGTTTGCGTGAAATTCGCCCGGATATATCTATCTCTTCTGATTTTATTATCGGATTTCCTGGGGAAACCGAGCAAGACTTTGACAACACCATGAAGCTTATTAATGACATTACTTTTGATAAATCTTTTAGTTTTATCTATTCGGCACGCCCTGGTACGCCTGCAGCAAGCTACCCAGATGATGTGGATATACAAGTTAAAAAAGACCGCTTGTCATTGGTACAAAAAACCATCGATGAATCCACTGAGGTTATTTCAAAGTCAATGATTGGCAGTGTGCAAAAAGTCTTAGTTGAAAATAAAGCCAGAAAAGACGACAACCTATTCGGTAAAACTGAAAATATGCGTAACACTCACTTTAAAGGCGACGAAACTTTGATTGGACAAATTGTCAACGTAAAAATTACTGGTGCACGTGGTAACTCTCTAATGGGGGAGTTAGCATCATGAAACTTTCATTAGAGGTTAACAACCTGGAGCAACTGGCCAATATTTGTGGCTCGCTAGATAAACATTTAGAAGTTATCGCTAAGAGTCTTGATGTTGTTATTAATAACAAAGGCTCTGACTTTACCATTACTGGTGACAGTGCAGCGCTAGCTGCAAAGGTATTGGAAGATTTACTAATACTGTCTGACAAACAAGCCATTGGCCTTCATGATTTAGAGATGTGTATTAAGGCACGAACGCACAATGACTTGCCAAGTCAAACTGTTAATATTAAAACACGACGAAAAATAATTCACGTACGCAGTGCTAATCAGCAACACTACGTTAAATCTATTACCGATAAAGACTGCACCTTTGGTATTGGCCCGGCGGGTACCGGTAAAACCTATCTTGCAGTTGCTCGCGCTGTAGAGGCTTTAGAGCGCTCTGATGTACGTCGTATTGTATTAGTAAGGCCTGCGGTTGAAGCAGGTGAAAAGTTAGGTTTTTTACCGGGTGATTTAACTGAGAAAGTTGACCCTTACTTACGCCCTATTTACGATGCTTTGTACGAAATGCTTGGCTTTGACAAGGTAACCAAGCTACTGGATAAAAATGTAATTGAAGTGGCGCCACTCGCTTTTATGCGTGGTCGAACATTGAATGAATCTTTTATCATTTTAGATGAGGCGCAAAATACCACCATCGAACAAATGAAAATGTTTTTAACACGTATGGGGTTCGGCTCAAAGATGGTGATTACCGGTGACATCACCCAGATTGACTTGGCGCGACCAAGTCAATCTGGATTACTCCATGCCATGAAAGTACTAACAGACGAGGATCAAATCTCATTTTGTCATTTTGAGTCAAAAGATGTGGTTCGACACAAACTAGTACAACGCATTGTTTTGGCTTATGAGCAATTTGAGTCCTAATAAAGGTACAAAAATTATTGTTGGTCTTTCAGGCGGTGTCGATTCCTCTGTTGCAACTCTATTACTCTTAGAACAAGGGTATAAAGTCGAAGCCTTGTTCATGAAAAACTGGGAAGAAGACGATACTGACGGTGTTTGCACTGCAGAACAAGACTTATCCGACGCACAAAAAGTGGCTGATAAACTGGGTATCAAACTTCACACTATTAATTTTTCAGCTGATTATTGGGATGATGTGTTTGATCATTTCCTTAAAGAGCATAAAAAAGGTCGCACGCCTAACCCTGATGTTTTGTGCAATCAAAAAATTAAATTTAAGGTTTTTTTAGAACACGCTCTATCCTTAGGCGCAGACAAAATTGCCACGGGTCATTATGCAAGAATCCATGAAGACGGTGGTGTTTACCAATTACAAACTGGGCTTGATAATAATAAAGATCAAAGTTATTTTTTACACTTGCTTAACCAACACCAACTCTCGAAAAGTTTATTTCCACTCGGTGAAATTAATAAAGATGAAGTACGTCAAATCGCTACAGAAAATGGCTTTGTCACTGCTGACAAAAAAGATTCAACCGGCATTTGTTTTATTGGTGAGCGTAATTTTTCAGAATTTTTACAAACCTATTTACCCAAACAACAAGGTGATATTGTTGATCAAGATGGTCAGTTTATTAAGCATCACGAAGGTTTAGCGTTTTATACCATAGGCCAGCGCAAAGGCTTAGAAATTGGTGGTGGCTTTAGCACTTCAGGGGAGCCATGGTTTGTTGCTGATAAACGCATTGACAACAATGAATTGGTTGTTGTGCAAGGTGATCACACGCTGTTGTATCATAACAATTTAAACGCATCAAATCCGCATTGGGTTGGAAATCCCCCAATATTACCGTTGGCATGTACAGCCAAAATACGGTATCGTCAACAATCACAGGCTTGCCTTATCAGCCTAACTGATAATGAGCAGCTAAAAGTAACGTTCGATCAACCTCAGCGCGCCATTACGCCAGGCCAATCAGTCGTATTTTATGATGATGATGCTTGCCTAGGTGGCGGGATTATTGAAAGCAGAGACAATGAGTAAAGATGAGTAAATTAAAACAACAAACACTGGCACTTGCCTCTCTACTACAAACCACAACACTTGTTGATCAGCTCGCCTCCACCGGCACTTGTGATGGAAAAAGCAACGAAGCCAGCTTAAAAAGCATCATAAGTAACAGCACCAAAGTTGATGAAGTATTTTCATCGCCCAAAGAGCTTTCTATCGGACTAGGTGCATTAACCAAAGCTTTTGGAAAAAAGAGCAAATCTATGCAGAATGTGATTTTTTATTCT
>JAQWRQ010000048.1 GCA_029243595.1 Gammaproteobacteria bacterium
AGTATGCAACGTGCAGCACGTGCTTCGGGTGATTATAGAGAGGACTCGATTGAATATATAACAACTAAAGCTAAGCTATATTATCATAAACATGGGCGTATCAAGCTTGAGCAAGATAAAGCGATTACGAATTATATGCAGGCTTACCAGGCATTTGAAGATCAAGATTATTCAACTGCCAAGACGTATGCAGATCAATTGCTAAAGTTAAACCATGATAAGCCTAGTAATATTTTGGCTGGACGCATTGCTTCCAAACTCGGCGATATTGAAACAGCGCAACAATATTTTGACCAAAATAATTTGATTGAAGATGATGAATCCAGTTTGTATTATGCCGCTCAAGCTTATCTAGACAACCAGCAGCCTCGTCTTGGTGTGGCAACTTTAAAACCTTTTTTACGAGTTAATAAGGGTAGTTATCAGTCGTATCAATTACTGTCAAGTTTGTTTGTTGAGCTCGGAGCTTTTGATCGCTCACACATTCAAAGCGCTAAAGCGCTAATTGTACAAGGTAAGCTAGATAAGGCTATTGGGCATTATGAACGCGCAAAAGCGGTCACCCATTCTCAAGATTTATTTGATGTCTTGAGCGTGAGAATTGACAACTTACAACAAACGATAGACCTATATAAAGATTTGCCTGATTAAGCACCTACAACAGTAACGCCAGTCGGTGTGCCTAGTAATAAGACGTTGGCACCACGGTTAGCAAACAAGCCGTTAGTAACCACGCCAACAATACTGTCTAGTTCTGTCTCCATGGCTTTGGCATCTGTGATTTTTAAGCCTTCAACATCTAGGATTAAATTACCATTATCAGTCACAAAATTTTCACGAATAAACGGCGTACCGCCGATTCTACGAGTGATTTGGTGTTTTACATAGTTAGCTGCCATTGGAATAACTTCAACTGGCAATGGGAAATCACCCATCACATTAACCAGTTTTGACTCATCAGCAATACAAACAAATTTATCTGCCACAGCGGCTACAATTTTTTCACGCGTTAGTGCGCCACCACCACCTTTAATCAAATTTAAGCCATTATCAGATTCATCAGCACCATCAATATAAACTGAGATTGCCTCCACTTCGTTCAGATCAAATACTTTAATGCCGTGAGCCTCTAAACGCTCAGCTGTGGCAACAGAGCTTGCGACTGAGCCTTTAATATCGTCTTTCATTGTGGCCAATGCATCGATGAAAAAATTTGCTGTAGAGCCAGTGCCCACGCCTATAATAGTATCTTTTACCACGTATTTGAGTGCCTCTTGTGCGACAGCAAACTTCATTTCGTCTTGAGTCATAATGTGCTCCAAATTTTTTAAATATCCTATCGATTATACACTGAGAACCTAATCTAACCCTTATGAAAAAAATCATTCTAGCCAGTAACAACAAAGGAAAAATCAGAGAATTTAACACCATGCTTAAAGGTGTTTATACAGTGGTTTCAATGAGTGATATGAAGGTTAAAGAAGTGCCTGAGATCGGGCTAACCTTTGTTGAAAATGCACTGATTAAAGCACGCAACGCCTCCGAGCAGTCAGGCCTGCCGGCTTTAGCTGATGATTCAGGTATTGTGGTGGATGCACTGAATGGCGAGCCCGGTATTTATTCGGCGCGATATGCAGGCAATCATGGTGATGATGAGGCGAATACGCAAAAGGTATTAGATGAAATGCAGGGTGTTGCTGATGATGATCGCAGTGCTAGATTTTGGTGTGCGATTGTATTTGTCAAGCATGCGAATGATCCAACACCGATTGTTATTCAACGCGGCTGGGAAGGAGAGATATTGCGCGAAAAAGTCGGTGAAAATGGCTTTGGTTATGATCCGATCTTTCATGTGCCGACGCATGGTTGTGCTTCAGCTGAGTTAGCACCAGAGATCAAAAATGCCATTTCACATCGAGGTAAAGCACTCATAGCGCTATTGGAAGAATTAAAAGCTTGCTAACACTGCCACCACTCTCGTTATACATTCACTATCCTTGGTGTGTCAAAAAATGCCCGTATTGTGATTTTAATTCTCACGAAGGTGATGATAGAAATGGCTACATTGAAGCACTACTGAAGGACCTTGATAAAGATTTAAAATACGTCCAGGGTCGATCAATTCATTCTATTTTTATTGGTGGTGGCACACCAAGCCTCATGAGTGCAGAAGAATTAAGTGAATTATTTACCGGCTTAAAATCAAAACTCACATTTGATAAAAATATTGAAATCACACTAGAAACCAACCCCGGCACGTTCGAGGTTGATAAATTTAAAGCCTTTAAAAATATTGGTATTAATCGCTTATCGATTGGTGTGCAGTCTTTTCAAGACCATCACCTTAGTGCGTTAGGGCGTATTCATAGCGCTAAAGAGGCAAGCAAGGCTTGCGCCTATGCAAGCCAAATATTTGATAATTTTAATATTGACCTAATGTACGGTTTGGAGGGGCAAAGTATCGATGATTGTTTGTCAGATCTTAATCGAGCTATCGATCTAAACCCACAACATGTTTCGTTTTATCAGCTCACCATTGAGCCCAATACCTTGTTTGCAAAATTCCCGCCAGCGTTACCTAAAGATGATGATATTTGGCGCATGGGTGAACAAGGTGTGGCTTTATTAGAACAACACGGATTTGAGCGTTATGAGGTATCTGCTTTTGGAAAAATTCCATCTAAACACAACCTAAACTATTGGCAGTTTGGCGACTATATTGGTATCGGTGCGGGTGCGCATGGGAAGATTACCAGCCCAGACACTAATGAAATATTGAGAACACGTAAACCAAAGTCACCCAAAGATTATTTAAATAGCCAGTCAGGCGTTATTGAAAAAGTCGAGAATTTACCCTTTGAATTTATGCTAAATGCATTACGATTAAAACAAGGATTTGACTTAGATTTGTTTAAGGATCGCACTGGTCAATCACTTCAGGCTATTGAGAGGCAATTACAACAAGCACAAGACTTAGGTTTATTGCTTATTGATAACAAACAAGTAAAGCCAAGTGATAAGGGTTATAATTTTTTAAATGATTTAATTGAGAGGTTTCTATGAGAAATTTTTTATGGGTATTGATGGCAATATTTTTAACTGGATGTCTCGATGATAATGATGCAAACGCACAAGCAACTGATAGCGTTGCTTCAGGTAAAAAAACTTTTGAAGAAAACTGTGTCAGCTGTCATGGTGAAGGCGCAAAAGGTTTAGCTAAAGATTGGAAGAAAAAGAATGCAGACGGGAAATTTCCGGCACCACCACTCAATGGCACAGCGCATGCTTGGCATCATCCACCTAAAGGTTTGCTAGCCACTATCAATAATGGCGGCGTCAAACTTGGTGGTTGGATGCCTGGGTTTAAGGATCAGTTAAATGAGACTGAAAAACAAGATTTGTTGGATTATATTCATAGCTTGTGGCCTGCTGAATTACAAAAAATATACGACGAAAAGTTTAAGTAGTGCTCAGTAGGAGGCAATTTGTCGTAGCTTAAGATTGTCGTTTTTAACTTATATTTATCAGCACTCTAAGAGGCTAGGCAAAGCTTGTTATTAACTGTAAAATACCAATTTAATAAATTTATACATTAAACAACATGTCTGAGAGCACGCACAGTATAGCAAGCGTTTTAACTGAAGCGCTACCCTATATTCAAAAATTTCAAGGCAAAACCATTGTTATTAAATACGGTGGTAATGCCATGGTGGATGAAAAGCTAAAATCTAGCTTTGCGCGTGATATTGTCTTGATGAAATCTGTTGGCATGAACCCAATCGTGGTGCATGGTGGTGGGCCTCAGATTGGCAAAACATTAGAAAAAATTGGCAAGCAAAGTGAATTTGTTGGCGGCATGCGTGTGACTGACTCTGAAACCATGGACGTGGTAGAAATGGTGCTTGGTGGCTTGGTTAACAAAGAAATTGTTAACTTAATTCATCAACACGGCGGTCACTCAATTGGCCTAACAGGCAAAGATGGTAGTTTAATTTCAGCCAAAAAACTCAAGCATATTGACCATCCAACCTCTGAAATTATTGATTTAGGCCATGTCGGCGAAGTCGATCAAATCGATACTTCGGTGATTGACTTATTATTAAAAGGTGATTTTATTCCAGTCATTGCACCGATTGGTGTGGGTAAAGATGGTTTCTCTTACAATATTAATGCCGATTTAGTTGCAGGTTCAATTGCTGAAGCGCTGAATGCTGAAAAACTAATTTTGCTGACCAATACATCTGGATTGTTAGACTCAGACGATAAATTACTAACAGGCCTTGATGCTAAAAAAGTTGATGGGTTGATTAAAGATGGCACGATTCATGGCGGTATGTTGCCAAAAATCGGTTGCGCTCTATCGGCGGTTAAAAGTGGTGTTAAATCCACACACATTATTGATGGCCGTGTTTCACACGCTGTGCTTTTAGAGGTGTTTACTGATAGTGGTGTAGGTACATTGATCACTTGTGATGAGTAAAACGCATCGCGATAGTATTCAAGTAGTCGACTGCCAAATTTTGGCGCATTATCAATTTGATGGCGACCAATATATTCTAACGCTCGACTCAAGCGAAATTGCCAAAGCAACCAAGCCTGGGCAATTTGTACATCTCACAGTTTCTGATGCGTTGGCTATGCGCCGACCAATCTCTATTATGTCAGTCGACGTTGAAAACTCAACGTTTGATTTACTTTACAAAGTAGTAGGTGAAGGCACACGACAATTGGCTGAGCGAAAAATTGGTGAAGTGTTGTCAGTGATCGGCCCGATTGGTAATAGTTTTACAATGACAGATAAGAAATTACCTTTGTTAATTGGTGGCGGTGTTGGTATGCCACCGATGATTTCTATTGCGCAAGATATTAAAGACAGTGATTATGATGCTTTTGTGATTTTAGGCTCAGAAGTGCCGTTCCCATTTACACCAGAGTTAAGCAAAATGGGCAACCCATGCCCAGAAGCAAGCCACACTATGCCACTACTAGAAGAATGGGGTGTCGCATGTCGATTGGCCAGCTTGCAAAATTATGAAGGCGTGTATCAAGGATATGTGACTGATTTAGCCAAAGTATATTTAGACAGCTTGTCTGCAGACGATCTGGCGCAAGTTGAAGTTTACTCTTGCGGCCCACACCCAATGCTTGAGGCGGTTGCAAAGCTAGCCAAAGAATACAACCTACCGTGCCAAGTATCACTTGAAGAATATATGGCATGTGCGGTAGGCGGTTGCGCAGGTTGTGTGGTTGAAGTGCAGACTGATAATGGCCCAGCGATGAAACGCGTTTGTGTGGATGGCCCTGTATTTAATGCTAAAGATGTCTTTTGATTCAAGACAATCTTAAAAAAGTTCAAGAGCGCATTCATGCGCTTGACAAAAATCAGCAAGTAACGCTGATTGCCGTTAGTAAAACCAAACCCGCCTCTGATTTACAACAAGCGATTGATGCTGGGCAACAACACTTTGGCGAAAACTACCTTCAAGAAGCGCTAGAAAAAATTGATTCGCTAAAAAATCAAAATTTAATCTGGCATTTCATCGGCCCGATTCAATCCAATAAAACCAAGCAAATTACCCAGAATTTTGACTGGGTACATAGTGTCGACCGACTAAAAATTGCCAAACGTTTGAACGATCAACGGCCAGAGGGTATGGACAAGCTTAATGTGTTATTACAAGTTAATATAGACAATGAGCCAACTAAATCAGGCGTATTAGAGAGTGAAATTGATGAAATACTCACTCATTTTGAAAATTTCCAAAATATTTGTCTTCGAGGATTTATGTGTATTCCCAGCCCCGATAACGCTGAGCAAAGTTTCGCTAAAATGGCCAAAATACTGCAAAAACACCCCAATTTAGACACTTTATCGATGGGGATGAGCTCAGATCTTGAATTGGCCATCGAAAATGGCGCTACTTTTGTGCGTATCGGCACGGATGTCTTTGGTAAAAGAGCGTAAATAGTGTCATTCGTAAAATTCCCGAAATTTTTTTAATATAATAGTCATTATGAGTATTCAGTTTTTTATCACCGGCGGCACAATCGACAAAGTTTATAACGAACTAACGGGCGAGTTAGAATTTGGCAGTACATGCATCGTTGATATGCTTAACCGTGGCCGGTCAATGGTTGATACAACATCTGAAGTGTTGTTTTTAAAAGACTCTCTAGACATGACTGATGAAGATAGGAATTTGATTTTGTCTAAATGCCTTAAATCTACTGATGACAAAATTATCATTACTCATGGTACCGACACTATGGTCGATACTGCTAAATTGTTGGGCGAGAAGATTAAAGACAAAACTATTGTATTGTTTGGCTCAATGATTCCTTATTCTGTTAATAATTCCGACGCTTTGTTTAACCTTGGTGTGGCGCTTGAAGCAGTTCAAAATAAAGACAATGGCGTATATGCGGCAATGAACGGCAAGGTGTTTGATTTTGATAAAGTGACTAAAAATAAAGAAAAAGGATTGTTCGAAGATTGTTGAATTTATCCAACATGATTGAACGCGTAATGTAGAATTACTCTAGCATGATAAAAAAGACTCTTTCCCATGGCCTAACAGTGCTAAAAGTAAGCACTTGGATTAGTGCAATTGCTGCATTAGTGGTTGTTTTGTTGGTGGCTTTTTTTGTGACTTTTCCTGCGTTAATTAAAGCACCAATTGAAGCTCAATTATCCGAGTCTAGTGAGTTAGATATCAGTTTGTCAAAAATCAGCTTTGATTTTGACCAAGATGGGCTGGTCTTGAATCTTCATAATCTGAGTGTAGATTCGCCTCAACAAAATACACCGATTGCTAAAGCCAATCACCTACGATGGGATATTAACTTAACTTCATTGTTAGATGATATTTATCATCCGAGTGAGATCTTTATCGACACTTTAACGTTATATTCGCAAGCCAATCAGAGTAATCGAGAGTTTGGTGTTGATCAAGTTCGTCAGTTGGTTTCGGCAGAAAGCCTAGAGCTACTATACTTTTTTAAATCACTGAGTATTGATAAAACCCTAATTAGAAGTAAACAAATCATTGAGCTTGCACCGATGGTGTTAAGCCGCAATGAAGCACAATTATCGCTGGCTATTTCAGACCAAGATTTGGATTTTGGCTTGTCTGACTCTCAAATGGGTAGAGCAAATATCATCGCAACACTGTCTACAACACAAGCTGATAGAGACAAGGTGTTAACGGTTCCATTTGTTATTAGTAATGATGATTTTTCGGTGCAATCGTATTTAAAAGTTTTTAGCGAAGAAGGCGGTGATTTTTTTGAAGTTAATAGCTATGTAGAGCAAATACAAGCGAGTGATGTGGCTCAATATCTTCCACCAAGCGCATTGAGTAACGACACACATGCTTGGATAAAACGTGGTTTTATTTCAGGTCAACTGCAAGATATAAAATTTCGCATGAAAAAAGATTTATCAACAGCTGCGACTGTTGATACTCATTTCAGTGCCCAATTAAAAAACATGGAATTGCTGTTTAATGCTAATTGGGATAGCCTTAAACAGTTAGATGCGAACCTAGAAACAGATGGCAAACAAATTGTTGTTACAGTAAACAGCACAAAGCTTAATGATATGCCGCTTAACGATATCAAAGTACAGATTTTAGATATGAGTCAAGATCAATTAAACACTGAGATTGTTGGCAAAATTAACACCCAAAGCGAGCAGCTAATTGAATTTTTGCGTCGCGCACCACTCAGTGAAACAGTGAACGAAGTAATGAATCAATTCACCTTAACGGGCAAAGTTGATGGTGACATGAAACTGATTGTTCCACTTGATGAAAGGGAATCGATTCTAGATATTGATCTGATGCTTAAAGATAATCGTCTAACAACTTTAAACGGTGGTGTTGTGGTTGAAGGCTACAACTCAAACTTGGCTTTTCATGATGATGAAATTACCGCAATAGGCACAGGTAATATTCGTGGTACACCCTTTAATATTCTCATCAATCCAAACAACCGAGGTGATGATAATAAAACCACCTTTAGGGTAGAGTTGGTTAATGACGATAGCGGGTTTGAGGCCTACATTACCAAGCGATTAGACCAGTCTTGGCGCGCTAGAATTGAATCTGAAGATATTAAGGGTAATATTGGAGTTGTCATGAATGATGGTGGCAATCCTAGTGTGGTTTTGTCAGGCTTACAAGTCAACACGCTGGAGGCCATTAAGGGTGATTGGGAAATTGTGCCTAATGATTTACCAAGTATGTATTTGAGCACCAAAGGCATCTATGTTGATGAAAATGAGTTGCCAAATTTCAGTGCTGAGCTAACCTCTCAAGATGGTCTATTGGCCATTAATAATTTGGAGTTTGATGGTATTGGTGTTGGTAGTGAGGCATTAAGTTTTAACGGCCTTTGGGTGGATGGCAGGACCCGATTAAAGGCAACAGCAAAAGGCAAGGGTTTGGCTGAGTTTCTACAAAAACTTAAAGTTAAAGAAAAAGCCACTGGTGGAGAGTTTGATTTTGATGTGCGCCTTTCTTGCGAATGCACGCCATGGAATATGAATTATCAAGATGTTACTGGTTATATCACCATGAGTGTGAAAGAAGGTGTATTTACGGACAAAGACCCGAATATTGGCCGTATTTTATCGCTATTAAATATTAAAACAATCGCTAAGCGCATGAAGCTTGATGTGGGGGATGTTACTCAAAAAGGTTTTGCTTACGAAAATATTGATGCAAGACTGTACATCGGCAATGCTTTTGCTAAAATTAACAAGTTTGAACTGAATGCAACTTCTGGCGTGATTCGGTTAACCGGCCAAAGTGATATTGTTAATGAAGAATATGATATGACGGCTAAAGTTAGCCCAGCAGTGGGCGATGCAGTTCCTGCCGCCGCCGCCTTAGCTGGTGGTGGTGCTATTGGTCTTGGCGTTTGGCTAGTGGATGAGACTTTATTTGCAGGCAAGTTAATTGATAAAGTTTTTGACAAGGTGGTGGACTTTAAATATAAAATTAGTGGCCCATGGGATGAGCCTATTATTAAAAATATATCGACTGTACTATGATCGAACAACTGCTTGATGAGCACCATCTAAACCAAGAAAAAATTACCTCGCTATTGTCTTCATTGGCAGTAAAGGGTGTGGATTATGCCGACTTGTACTTCCAGCATTCAGTGGCTGAATCCTGGTTTTTAGAAGAAGGTATTGTTAAATCTGGCACTTATCATATTGGCCATGGTGTCGGCACAAGAGCGGTTAAAGGCGAGCAAACAGGCTTTGCTTATTCTGATGATTTAAACATTCAAGCCATTAATGAAGCGGTGGATTTTGCCAAAGGTATCTCGAACCACAAAACACCTCAAAAAGTTCAAACTTTTCAATCAGTGCCATCGATTGCTAAATATAGTGGGCTGAGCCCACTGGGTAGTTTGACTTCAAAAGAGAAGGTTGATTTACTTAAACTGATTGATTCTATTGCTAGAAAAGAGCCTAAAGTAAAACAAGTCAGCGCGTCTTTGTCAGGTGCTTATACAGAGGTATTGATTGTATCGACCGATGGTGTTTATCAAAAAGATTATCGCCCAATGGTGCGTGTGAGCGTGAGTGTGATTGTTGAACACGATGGCCGTATTGAGTCAGCCTCAAGTGGTGGTGGTGGTCGTTATGATTATCGTTATTTTATTGATCATAATTTAGCTGAAATTTACACACATGAAGCCATTAGACAGGCGTTAGTTGCACTTGAAGCCAAAGGTACGCCTGCAGGTAATATGCCGGTAATATTAGGGCCAGGCTGGCCAGGCGTGCTATTACATGAGGCTATTGGCCACGGATTAGAAGGGGATTTTAATCGCAAAGGTACCTCGGTATTTACTGGGAAAATTGGCGAGCAAGTGGCCAGTGAAAAATGCACCATTGTTGATAATGGCACGTTGGCCAATCGACGTGGTAGCTTAACCATTGACGACGAGGGCACGCCAACTCAAAACACCACCTTGATTGAAAATGGTATTTTGAAAGGTTATTTGTTTGACAAACTTAATGCAGGATTAATGGATCGGCAATCAACTGGTAATGCAAGGCGTGAGTCATACGCACATATCCCTATGCCAAGGATGACCAATACTTACATGCTAAATGGTAAAGACTCTCTAGAAGAAATGATCACCTCTGTAGATGATGGGCTGTATGCGGTGAATTTTGATGGTGGACAAGTTGATATTACTTCAGGTAAATTTGTATTTTCAGCCAATGAGGCTTATTTAATTAAGAATGGAAAAATCACCACACCAGTCAAAGGGGCGACGTTGATTGGATCGGGAGATGAAGTTTTAAAGAAAATATCCATGGTAGCAAATGATCTTAAGTTAGATAGTGGTATCGGTGTTTGTGGCAAAGATGGCCAATCTGTACCGGTTGGCGTGGGGCAGCCAAGTTTGAAGATCGACCAATTAACGGTGGGCGGCACGGAAGTAGACGCATAAATTTTACTGAAATATATTTTGTTATTTGTTCAACATTAGATATAATATTTTACTTCTATCAAGGAGAGAGGATTAGGTGTTAGAAAACTATCTACCTATCATGGTTTTTATATTTTTAGGCATTGCATTTGGCGTTGGTCCGATGTTAATCGGCTATTTATTAGGACCTAGCAAACCAGACGAAGAGAAAAATTCTCAGTTCGAATGTGGCTTCCCTGCTTTTGATGACTCTCGTATGTACTTCAATGTACGTTATTACCTGGTAGCTATTTTATTTATTTTGTTTGATTTAGAAGTTGCTTTTGTTTTCCCTTGGGCAGTTGTTCAATCTGACTTAGGTTGGTTTGGCTTTATTAGCATGAGTATCTTTTTATTTTTATTGGTGGTGGGCTTTATCTTCGAATGGAAGAAAGGCGCCCTGGAGTGGGAGTAAATCGTGGCAATTGAAGGTTTAATGAAAGAAGGCTTTGTTACCACGTCGTTGGACAAAGTTATTAACTGGGCAAGAACAGGCTCTCTATGGCCAATGACTTTCGGCCTAGCTTGTTGTGCGGTTGAGATGATGGAAGCAGGCTCCTCGCGCTATGACCTTGACCGCTTCGGCATTGTATTTAGACCAACCCCTCGTCAATCAGACTTAATGATTGTCGCAGGCACACTGACCAATAAAATGGCGCCAGCCCTTAGAAAAGTTTACGACCAAATGCCTGAGCCAAGATGGGTAATTTCAATGGGCTCTTGTGCAAACGGCGGCGGTTATTACCATTACTCTTACGCAGTTGTACGTGGTTGTGACCGCATTGTGCCGGTTGATGTGTATGTGCCTGGTTGTCCGCCGACAGCAGAAGCGCTACTTTACGGTATCTTACAACTCCAAGAAAAAATTCGTCGTACCAATACGATTGCGAGAACTTAATGGAAGATTTAAAAGAACAATTAATTGAAGAATTCGGCGAAGACAATCTAGTTGAAGCTTTTGGCGAACTTACTTTAACGGTTGAATCTGACGACATTATTAAGGCTTGTTTAAAGCTTAGGGATTTTTTCTCATTCGACACTTTGATTGATTTATGTGGTGTTGATTATCTAACTTACGGCCAATCTGATTGGGATGCAGATGCCAGTTCTTCAGGTTTTAGCCGAGCACGTGAGGCGCAAGGCGATGAAGACAGGCACGAGAAGCGCTTTGCTGTGGCTTACCAATTACTCTCAGTGAGTAAAAATTACCGCTTAAGAGTAAAGTCTTTTGTTGATGAGGCAGAGCCAATTATTAAATCGGTGACTGATGTTTGGGCGTCGGCTGACTGGTATGAGCGTGAAGCATTTGATTTGTTAGGCATTCTGTTTGAAAACCATACAGATTTACGTCGAATTTTGACAGACTATGGTTTTGTTGGCCATCCACTACGTAAAGACTTCCCAATGATTGGCGAAGTTGAAATGCGTTATGACGAAGAATTAGGTCGCGTGGTTTACGAGCCAGTAAGTATCGAGCCTAACGTAAACGTACCAAGAGTAATTAGGAAATAAGATGGCTGAAATTCGTAACTATACGCTTAACTTTGGTCCTCAACACCCTGCAGCACACGGTGTTTTGCGTCTTATTTTAGAAATTGATGGCGAGGTGATTGAAAGCGCTGATCCACATATTGGTTTATTGCATCGTGGTACAGAAAAATTAGCAGAATCTAAACCTTACAATCAATCGATTGGTTATATGGATCGACTAGATTATGTATCAATGATGTGTAATGAGCATGCTTACGTGATGGCAATTGAAACCATGCTTGAGCTTGAAGTACCTGAGAGAGCTAAGTATATTCGTGTGATGTTTGATGAAATTACCCGTATTCTAAATCACTTGATGTGGTTAGGTACGCATGGACTTGATGTTGGCGCAATGAGTATTTTCCTTTACGCTTTCCGTGAGCGTGAAAAGCTGATTGATTGTTATGAAGCGGTATCAGGTTCAAGAATGCATGCGACCTATTATCGCCCAGGCGGTGTTTACCGTGACCTTCCTGAGAAAATGCCTCAGTATTTAGAGACAGATTTCCGCAGTGCTAAAGAATTAGATGCTATGAATGAGAACCGCCAAGGTTCATTGTTAGACTTTATTGCTGACTTCGCAAAAGAATTTCCTAAGAGTATTAAACAGTATGATGACTTATTGACGGATAACCGTATTTGGAAACAGCGTTTGGTTAATATTGGCATTGTTTCAGCTAATCGTGCCAAGCAGTTGGGTTTTACTGGTCCAATGCTTCGAGGTTCTGGCGTGGCTTGGGATCTTAGAAAAAACCAACCTTATTCAGTTTACGATCAGTTAGAGTTTGATATTCCAGTGGGTGTGACGGGTGATAGTTATGATCGTTACTTGGTACGCATGGAAGAAATGCGCCAGTCTAATCATATTATTGAACAATGTGTGGATTGGTTGCGTCAAAATCCAGGCCCGGTTATGAGTGATGATCATAAAGTTGCACCACCGAGTCGTATTGAGATGAAAGACGATATGGAATCACTTATTCATCATTTCAAACTCTTTACAGAAGGTTATTGCTTGCCAGCAGGTGAAGTCTATTCTGCTATTGAACATCCTAAAGGTGAGTTTGGCATTTATCTGATTTCAGACGGTGCGAATAAACCATATCGAGTTAAGATTAGAGCGCCTGGTTTTGCGCATTTAGCCGCTATGGATGAAATGGCAAAAGGACATATGTTGTCTGATGTCGTAACCATTATCGGAACACAAGATATTGTATTTGGCGAGATAGACAGATGATTTCAACTAAAGCAAAAAAACAAATCGACGCTTGGGTAGCAAAATATCCAGAAGGGCGCCAAAGCTCTGCAGTCATGGAAGCTTTGAAAATTGTTCAAGCAGAAAATGATAACAGTCTTACGTCTGATTCCATTCAAGCAGTTGCTGATTATCTAGATATGCCTGGAATTGCGGCAGCTGAAGTGGCAACTTTTTATGAGAATTACAATCATAAGCCGGTGGGCAAGTATACCATTCGTTTTTGCCACAACATTTCTTGTATGTTGAATGGTGCTGATGACTTGATTGCACATTTAGAGAAAAAAATCGGCGTTAAAACGGGTGATGTCACGCCTGATGGCTTGGTTAATGTGAAAAAAGTGGAATGTTTGGGTGCCTGTGTGGGTGCACCAATGTTTCAAATTGGCGATCAATACTATGAAAATTTAACCGCCGATAAGATTGACGAAATTGTGGATGGTCTAAAATGAATGAAGTTTGTTTTAAAAATTTAGATCAGAAAGATCCGTGGTCGTTAAAGACTTACGAGGCGAATGGTGGTTATTCCGTTTGGCGAAAAATTCTTAAAGGCGAGCTTACGCCTGAACAAATTATTGATGAATTAAAAACTTCTGGCCTACGTGGTCGAGGTGGTGCGGGCTTCCCTACGGGGCTTAAATGGAGTTTTATGCCGCGTAATGCCGATATGCAAAAATACGTGGTATGTAATTCTGATGAGGGTGAACCGGGTACTTGTAAAGACAGAGATATTTTAAGATACAACCCTCATTCTGTGATTGAAGGTATGGCGATTGGCGGTTTTGTGATGAACGCAACCAAAGGTTATAACTATATTCGTGGTGAGTTTATGGAGCCTTTTTATCGTTTTGAAGATGCGCTTAAGGAAGCTTACGCTGCAGGTTTACTCGGCGAGAACCTTGACGGTAGTTCTGTTAGTTTTGATTTATACGCACACTTAGGTGCAGGTGCTTATATTTGCGGTGAAGAGACTGCACTTTTAGAATCACTTGAGGGTAAAAAAGGCCAACCAAGGTTTAAACCACCATTCCCAGCAAATATTGGTTTATTTGGCATGCCAACCACTATTAATAATACGGAGAGTTTTGCTTCTGTTCCAGATATTCTTGCAAATGGTGGACAGTGGTTTGCTGATATCGGTGTTGAAAATTCAGGTGGTTGTAAATTATTTTCTGTAACAGGTCATGTTAATGAACCAGCTAACTTTGAAGTACCAATGGGCCTTCCATTTAAAGACTTATTAGAGATGGCAGGTGGTATACGCGAAGGCAGAACTTTAAAAGCGGTGATTCCAGGCGGATCATCAACGCCAGTGTTGACGGCAGAAGCGGCAATGGCAATGACCATGGACTACGATGGCATTGAAAAAGCAGGCTCTATGTTGGGTGCAGGCTCAGTTATTATCATGGATGACTCAACTTGTATGGTTGAGACGTTAACGCGATTAGCACATTTTTATTATGACGAATCCTGTGGCCAATGCACGCCGTGTCGAGAAGGTACAGGTTGGCTATATCGCGTATTAAAACGTATTATGGATGGTAATGGTAAGGCAGATGATATTGATTTACTAATGGGTGTGCAAGACAAAATTATGGGCAACACAATTTGTGCGCTAGGTGATGCTGCGGCAATGCCTGTTGAAAGCTTTCTTCGATGTTTCCGTGAAGAGTTCGAATATTACATCGAACATGGCAAAAGTATGGTGAAAGGATAATGGCTGATATTGAGATTGAAATTGACGGTAATGTAGTTAACGCTAAAGCGGGTGAAATGCTTATCGCCGTTACCGACAGAGAAGGTATTAGTGTGCCGAGATTTTGTTACCATAAGAAATTATCAATAGCTGCCAACTGTCGTATGTGTCTAGTAGATGTTGAAGGTGCGCCTAAGCCACAACCAGCCTGTTCCACACCAATTGCCGATGGTATGAAAATTCATACTCAAAATGAGAAAGCCAAGGCTTCTCAAAAAGCAGTAATGGAATTCTTACTTATTAACCACCCACTTGATTGCCCAATTTGTGATCAAGGCGGAGAGTGTGAATTACAAGACGTGGCGATGGACTATGGTTCAGACGTTTCTCGTTTTACTGAAGGTAAGCGTATTGTGGCCGATAGCGATATTGGTGCACTCATCCAGACAGACATGACTCGCTGTATCCACTGTACCCGTTGTGTTCGTTTTGGCGCTGAAGTTGCCGGCATTATGGAGATGGGTGGTACAGGTCGTGGTGAAGACATGAAGATTGAGCCATTCTTGGAAGAGGGTATTCAATCAGAGCTTTCAGGCAATATGATTGATGTTTGTCCAGTGGGCGCGTTAACCTCTAAGCCTTTCCGTTATGAGCTTAGATCTTGGCAAATGAATGCTGTGTCAAATATCGCTCGACACGATTTGGTTGGCTCAAGCATTTATACGCAAACTTACAAAGGCAAAGTTAAGCGTATTGTTGCTAAAGACAATGAAAGTGTTAATGAAACTTGGATTTCAGACAGGGATCGTTTTTCTTACGAAGGCTTGTCACATGAGAACAGATTACTTGCACCACAAATAAAAGTAGAGGGAAAATGGCAAGAGGTTGAGTGGAATGTAGCACTTGATTTCGCACTTCGAGGCTTGGCAAACAATGTGTTTAACGCCCGTCAAGCTGATCAATTAGGTGCGTTAGCCTCAAACACAGCAACACTTGAAGAGTTCCACCTATTGCAAAAGATTTTAAGAGAAGTTGGTTCTGAAAATATTGATCATCGTCTAAATATCAAAGATCTGAATAACGCAATTTCACTAGAGTCAAACATTAAATTGGCCGGTTTAGAAGGTGTTGATCATGCACTTGTAATTGGTTCGAACCTACGATTAGAACAGCCAATGATTAGTCATCGTTTACGTAAAGCCAATCTTTCTGGCGCTAGTGTTGATGTGATTAACGCCATGGCATTTGATTTTAATTATCGACTTAACAGTGAAAATATCATTCCACCACATCAAACAGCGGCAACGTTAGCAGGTGTATTAAAGTCAGTATTACAAAGTGCCCAGGCTGAGATTCCAGAGTATTTGAGTGACATTGAAGTGAGCGATGTGGCGACACAATTAGCCAATAAACTCTCAGATTCAGACAACTCTGTTATTGTTTTGGGTGAGCATGTGATTAACAATCCACAAGCCTCAAGTATTGCAAACTTAATTAACGAAATTGCACAACAAACAAATTCTACAACGCTAAATCTGAGTGCTAGTGGTAATTCAACGGCAGCAAATCTTTCATGCTTTGTGCCGGGTAAAGGTGGGTTAGATGTAAATGCTATGTTGGCTGCTGACTTAAAAGCTTATATTTTGCTAGATGTGTATCCACAATATGATTTCCACAATTCTGTTCAAGCAGTTGAATCATTAAGTAATGACGATACTTTTGTGATTTCTTTAAACAGCTTTAAAGATGATGCGGTTGCCCAATATTCAAATGTCTTATTGCCGATTGCCAGTTTCTACGAAACATCAGGTTCACATGTAAATGTGGAAGGTAAAGTTCAGTCATTCTCGGCAGCAGTTAACGCACCAAGTGATGCAAAACCTGCTTGGAAAGTGTTAAAAGTATTGGCTGACTTATTGGAGTTACCAGGTTTTCACTATGCAGACTCTACGCAAGTAACCACCGAAGTCATGCATCAAAGTCATAAACAACATGTTCATGATGAAAGTATTGATGTAAAAGTTAAAAGAGGGATTAATATCATTTGGCAAAAATCACCTTATGCAGTTGACGTATTATCTAGACATGCGGCCTCATTGCAGGCTACCAAAATTGGCCAAATTAATAGCGCTTCAATGAACAAAGCCACAGCCAAAAAGCTAGAAGTCACGCAAGATGATAAATACCTCGGTGTGCCAGTTGTTGTAAGTGAATCAGTGGCGAATAATTGTGTATTTGTTAACTCGAATCACTCAACAGGAGGCCAGTCATGATGGAATTGTGGCAGTCTTTTGTTGGGCTAGTTTACGAGCTAATTCCATGGTTTGATGGCTCTATAGCAGCTATTTTAATTATTTTAATTAAGGCAATTGCTTTGGTTATGCCACTTATGCTGGTGGTGGCTTATTTCACCTATGCTGAGCGTAAAGTCATTGGTTACATGCAATTACGTATTGGTCCTAACCGTGTTGGTCCGAAAGGTTGGTTACAACCGATTGCAGATGCTTTAAAGCTAATGACCAAGGAAATTATTTTCCCGACCAAGGCTAATATTTACTTATTTCTATTAGCACCAATATTGGCAATTGCACCTGCTATTGCGGTGTGGGCAGTTATTCCTTTTGATGAGGGTATTTATGTTGCCAACTTAGACATTAGTTTGCTATATGTATTGGCAATTGGATCAATTGGTGTGTACGGTATTATTTTAGCGGGTTGGGCATCTAACTCTAAGTATCCGTTATTGGGTGCATTGCGTAGTGCATCGCTTTTGGTTTCGTACGAAATTGTGATTGGTTTTGCTTTGGTAACAGTAGTAATGATTGCAGGCAGTGTTAATCTTAATGATATTGTGATGGCGCAAAAAGGCAGTATTATGCATTGGTATTGGGTTCCATTATTTCCAATGATGATTATCTTCTTTATTTCGGCTTTAGTAGAAACTAACCGTGCGCCGTTTGACGTAGTAGAGGGTGAGTCAGAAATTGTAGGTGGTACGCACGTTGAGTATTCTGGCATGACGTTTGCAGTCTTCTTCTTGGCTGAGTATGCCAATATGATTTTGATGGCAGTATTAGCCGTTATTATGTTCTTTGGTGGTTGGCATTCTCCATTTGAAGGTGTTCCTTATATGGAGTCAGCCTTTGCTTGGGTGCCGGGTATTATCTGGCTATTAGCTAAAACCAGTTTCTTTATGTTTTTGTATTTATGGGTGCGTGCAACATTCCCACGTTTTCGATACGATCAAATCATGCGCTTGTCTTGGAAGGTGTTTTTGCCATGGACTATCGCCTGGATTTTTGTGGTCGCGTTAATGACACAGTTAAAAATAGGACCTTGGTTCTAAAGAGGTATAACTTATGATTAATAACATCAAAAAATTAGTAAAAGATTTCAGTTTAAGTGAATTGCGTGGCGGTATGAAAATCACCGCTAAAGAGCTGATCAACAAAAAAATTACGGTTCAGTATCCAGAGGAAAGAACCCCGATTTCACCACGCTTTAGAGGCTTGCACGCACTACGCCGTTATCCAAATGGTGAAGAACGTTGTATTGCTTGTAAGTTATGTGAGGCAGTTTGTCCAGCTAATGCAATCACCATTGAATCAGAAGCGAGAGATGACGGTACTCGTCGTACTACTCAGTACGATATTGATTTATTTAAGTGTATATTTTGTGGCTTTTGTGAAGAAGCTTGCCCAGTGGATGCGATTGTCGAGACACAAATTTTTGACTATGCCTTTGTTGATTCAAGAGAGGGTAGTATTATTGATAAAGCACATTTGTTAGAAGTGGGCGATAAAAACGAAAAGGTTATTAATCAAACTAAACTCGAAGACGCAAAATATAGATAAAGGCCAATTATGACATTCGATCAAATATTATTCTATGTGTTTTCCTTTTGGTTTATTGCCAGCTCTTTGGCAATGATTTTTTCGCGTAATGCAGCGAAAGCAGTTTTATTCTTAATTCTGTCATTTTTCTCTGCTGCCAGTATTTGGATCTTGTTAGAGGCTGAGTTTTTAGCCATCACCTTGATCTTGGTGTATGTTGGTGCCGTTATGGTGTTGTTCTTGTTTGTGATCAAGATGCTTAATATTGACAAATCAACCTTACGTGCAAAATTTGCCGGATATTTGCCATTAGGTTTGATTGTAGCGGCGATTATTATTGCTGAGATGACTTTAGTCTTAGGTGGTAATCAGTTTGGCTTGGATGTTGTGGCGGCACCAGCAAGGCATGCGGCAGATTACAGCAATATTACTGTACTAGCAATGCAGCTCTACACTACTTACGTCTACCCATTTGAATTAGCAGCAGTGTTGTTGTTAATTGCGATCATCGCAGCGATTACGTTAGTACATCGTAATGAAGCCAGTCGTAAGAAGCAATCAATTTCAGAGCAAGTGAGTGTTCAAGCTAAAGACAGGGTGCGCCTTGTCTCAATTGCATCGCCTAAAAAGGAGGCTAAGTAATGGTTAGTTTGAGTGATTACTTAATTTTGAGTGCGATTATTTTTTGCATTGGCCTAGTTGGTATTTTTGTAAACCGTACTAACATTATTACCTTGTTGATGTGTGTTGAGTTGATTTTGGTAGCAGTCAATACCAACTTTATTGCTTTTTCACATTTCTTAGGCAATGAGGCAGGGCAAATTTTTGTTTTCTTTATTTTAACGGTGGCAGCTGCAGAGGTTGCGATTGGCTTGGCGATTCTAACGTTATTGTTTAGAAACAAAGGCAGTATTAACGTTGATGTAACTAACAGTCTAAAGGGTTAAGTCATGGAAAATATTTATTTAGCAATCGCACTTTCCCCACTATTAGGCGCCATTATTGCCGGATTTTTCGGCGGCATGTTGGGTCGTACAGCAACACATACAATTACTATTTTTGGTGTGTTAGTTTCAACCGTGTTGGCGCTAGTTGTCTTTAATCATCACGTGTTAGAACAAGGTGAAATCTTTAATCAAAACCTCTACACTTGGATGCAGATTGGCAGTTTAAATGTCAGTGTTGGCTTCTTAGTTGACAACCTAACATCGGTGATGTTGGTGGTGGTTTCATTCGTTTCGTTGATGGTGCATATTTACACCATTGGCTATATGCATGATGATGATGGATATACCAAATTCTTTAGTTATATTTCGTTATTTACCTTCTCAATGTTTATGTTGGTAATGAGTAATAACTTTATGCAGCTGTTTTTTGGTTGGGAAGCAGTAGGCTTGGTTTCTTATTTATTGATTGGTTTTTGGCATCACAAAGAATCAGCTGTCGAAGCTAACTTGAAAGCTTTCTTGGTTAACCGTGTTGGTGATTTTGGTTTCTTACTAGGTATTGGCCTAGTATTAGCTTTTAGTGGTTCGTTAGATTACATGGAAGTATTTTCAAGCTTAGATAAGGTTGTGGGCCAGTCACTATGGGGTGCAGACTTAATTACCGTTATTTGTCTATTATTATTCGTAGGTGCGATGGGTAAATCAGCGCAAGTACCATTGCACGTTTGGTTGCCGGGTTCGATGGAAGGTCCAACACCAATTTCAGCATTGATTCACGCAGCAACCATGGTAACAGCCGGTATCTTTATGGTGTCTCGCATGTCACCAATGTTTGAATTAAGCGACGTAGCGTTAACTGTAGTAATGGTAATTGGCGCGATTACTGCTTTATTTATGGGCTTATTGGGTATTGTACAAAACGACATTAAAAAAGTAGTAGCCTACTCGACATTGTCACAGCTTGGCTACATGACTGTTGCCTTGGGTGTAAGTGCCTACTCAGTGGCTATTTTTCACTTAATGACTCACGCTTTCTTTAAGGCGTTATTATTCTTAGGCGCGGGCTCAGTAATTGTGGCTATGCATCATGAGCAAGATATTCGAAAAATGGGTGGTTTGCGCAAGAAGATGCCAATCACTTATTGGACGGGTTTGATCGGCACCTTGGCGCTAATTGGTTTCCCAGGTTTTGCAGGGTTCTATTCAAAAGACATGATTATTGAAGCGGTACACTTCTCATCATTACCGTATGCAGACTGGGTTTATTACGCAGTTGTCGCTGGTGTATTTATTACCGCTTTCTACTCATTCAGAATGTTCTTCTTGGTGTTTCATGGTGAATCACGTGTTGATCATCACACTGCCGAACACTTACACGAATCAGCGCCATCAATTACCTTCCCGTTAATTGCATTAGCTATTCCTTCAGCGATTATTGGTTATTTAACCATTGACCCGATGTTGTTTAACGGCTGGCTAGATAATGCCATTACTATTGATGCTGCTAAGCATGCATCGATGACTGAACTATCCAACATGTTTCATGGTGCAGCTGCAATGATTCCTCACGCGGTATATACCGTACCATTCTGGATGATGGTGGGCGGTATTGTAGCAGCTTGGGTGTTCTCACTATATCGTACACAGTGGGCTACATGGGTGCAGTCTAAGTTCCAAGGTATTAATTACATTTTAGAATCTCTATACGGTTTTGATCGTTTTAATGAGATTGTCTTTGTTGGTGGTATCAAAAAGCTGGGTAATTTCTTGTGGAAGGTGTCCGATGCAGGATTAATCGACAAGATGGTGGTTAATGGCAGTGCGAGAATGGTTGGCTTTATCGGCTCAGTGGTTCGTCCAATTCAAACAGGCTATGTTTATCACTACGCCTTCTTTATGATATTTAGTTTGTTGGTTATTTTAACTTGGGTGCTGTTTGCTGGCGATAACCCACTATTACAGATCGAGTTTTAATTATGGAATTATTAAGCTTATTAATTTGGTTGCCGATTTTAGGTGGTGGACTGGTTATCTTAGTTGGTAACGAACGTGCTGATACAGCTCGTTGGTTAAGTGTGGCAATTTCAGTATTGGTATTTGTTATGTCGCTAAGCCTTTATACCAGCTTTGATAGCACAACCCATTTAATGCAGTTTGTTGAAAAAGCATCATGGATTTCACAATTTAATATTAATTATCATATCGGTGTAGATGGTATCTCGATGCCACTCATTATCTTAACAACGTTCTCAACCATTCTAGTCATTATTGCTGGCTGGGAAGTTATTACTCGTAGAACCGCACATTATATGGCGGCATTCTTAATGATGGAAGGATTGATTATTGGTGTGTTTTCATCGCTAGATGCAATTTTATTTTATGCCTTTTGGGAAGCGTCACTTATACCAATGCTTTTAATCATTGGTATATGGGGTGGCGATAATCGTGTGTATGCCGCTATTAAGTTCTTCCTATATACATTCTTAGGTTCGGTAATGTTATTGGTGTCGTTAATCTATATGTATACCAAAGGTGGTTCTTTTTCAATTCTAGATATGCATAATTTAAGTTTGACAGCAGCAGAGCAAGCGTGGATTTTCTGGGCATTCTTTGTGGCATTCGCTGTAAAAGTTCCAATGTTCCCAGTACATACATGGCTACCAGATGCACATGTACAAGCGCCTACCGGTGGTTCTGTGATTCTAGCAGCCATCATGTTAAAAATGGGTGGTTATGGCTTCTTTCGTTTTTCATTACCAATTACGCCAGATGCATCCTTACAGTTTGCAGATGTAGTGATTGCTCTGTCTCTCATTGCCATTGTTTATATTGGCTTTGTTGCCTTAGTACAAAGAGACATGAAAAAGCTAATCGCTTATTCTTCGATTTCACACATGGGATTTGTAACCTTAGGTGTATTTGCTTTGTTCTTTATTTTAAAAATGGGCGCAGATGGAAATATTGTATCAATCAATGGCGGCAGTGTTGAAGGTGCGCTATTAGGTCTTGAAGGTGCGATGGTACAGATGATTTCACATGGTTTTATTTCAGCGGCTATGTTCTTAGTTGTAGGTGTGCTGTATGACCGCTTGCATTCTAGAGAAATTTCAACTTACGGTGGCGTGATTAATTCAATGCCGAAGTTTACTGGCTTTGCAGTGTTATTCGCCATGGCGAATGCTGGCTTGCCAGGCACTTCAGGATTTGTTGGTGAGTTTATGGTGATTTTAAGTGCATTACAGGCTAATATTTGGTATGCAGTGTTGGCAGCGACAACATTGATTGTTGGTGCAGCATATACCTTGTGGATGGTCAAGCGTGTATTTTGGGGTTCAATCACCAATCCAGCAGTAGAAACTTTGAATGATATTAATGGGCGCGAGTTCTTTGTCTTGACAATCTTAGCATTAGCGGTATTAATTATGGGTCTATATCCACAGCCAGTAATTGAAGTTATGCACAGCTCAATTGACCACTTATTAAATCAAGCATTAACGTCTAAATTATGATGAATACTTTCCAATTTGATACAACGTCGTTACTGGTAGCTTTGCCAGAAATTTTTTTATTAAGCTCGATTGTAGTAATATTGCTGTTGGATCTTTTCTTAACCAAAGGATTTAAGCAAGTTACTTATTACTTAACCCAAGCAAGCTTACTAATGACAGGTATTTTGTCATACAGTCTAATTGGACAGCCAGAGACGCTTATCTTTGGTGATTCATTTGTATTGGATGATATGGCCTCGGTATTCAAAGTCTTTATGATGGGTTCAGCTATGGTGGCTATGGTGTACTCGCGTCATTACCTAACCCAGCATGATTTATTCAGAGGTGAATATTTTGTCTTAGTATTATTATCAATACTCGGCATGATGGTGATGGTGTCGGGCTATAGTTTGTTAACCTTGTATCTAGGTCTTGAGATTTTATCTTTGTCGTTATATACGCTTATTGCTATTGCACGTAAGCGATCAGGTGCAATTGAAGCAGCACTTAAATACTTTGTATTGGGCGCGATTGCATCAGGCTTATTGCTTTATGGTATGAGCATGATTTACGGCATTAGCGGTAGCCTTAATATTAGTGAAATTTCAGCGTTTGCCTCAGATGCAAATCTAGCCTCAAGAGAAACATTAATCATTAACTTTGGCCTAGTGTTCTTAGTCATTGGTATTGCCTTCAAACTCGGCGCTGTGCCATTCCACATGTGGGTGCCAGATGTATACCAAGGCTCACCAACTTCAGTCACCATGTTTATCTCAACTATACCAAAGATTGCCGCTGTTGCGATGTTGGTGCGTTTGTTGGTTGACGGCTTAGGCTCGATGCATGCGTATTGGTCAGATCTGTTTATGATTTTGGCATTGTTATCGATTGCACTTGGATCAGTTGTAGCGCTAATGCAAACCAACATCAAACGCATGTTGGCGTATTCAACCATCTCCCATGTTGGTTTTGTGATGTTGGGTTTTGTTACTGGCGTAATCACCGGTTACGGTGCAGCTACGTTCTACATTTTGGTTTACGTGCTAATGAGTTTAGCGGCGTTCGGTGTAATTATTCTGCTTAACAAAAAAGGTTTTGAGGCGGAAGAAATTTCTGATTATAAAGGCCTAAGCAAGAGCTCACCTTGGTTTGCACTAATGATGTTGGTAGTAATGCTGTCTATGGCAGGCGTGCCGCCATTTATTGGTTTTTATTCAAAATTCTTTATCTTGCAACAAGTGATTTCAGCCGGCTTTGTAACCGTGGCAATTATTGCGGTAATCTTTGCAGTGATTAGTGCTTACTACTATTTACAAATCATCAAGTCAATGTACTTTAATGATGCAGAGCAAGAGTTGACTATTGCTGCACCGATGGATATGAAGCTTGTGTTGTCGATTAACGCCACACTAATCTTAGTGGTTGGCTTGTTCCCAGATTTCTGGATGAAGCTTGCACTTTCTTTATTCTAGGGCCGTACACTTCACAATTCGCCCTAGTTAAAACAAGTACATTATAAAATGAAAATTTTAATCAGAAACCTTCCTCGCACACTATCAGAAAATGAACTTGAAGAATTATTTAAAGAGCATGGTGACGTGCAATCCTGCAATCTAATATTAGACAAAGCAACCGGCGAATCTAAAGGCTTTGGTTTTGTTGAGATTGCAAAAGTTGGCAATGCAAAAGCAGCCATACAAGCGCTCAACGGCAAGCCTGTTGATGGCAATAAAATTAGAGTTAAAAAAGCA
>JAQWRQ010000025.1 GCA_029243595.1 Gammaproteobacteria bacterium
GTGTAGGCTTGGCGTGGCATTTGCTCTAATTCAGCAATAATCTGCATACAGCGAATCTTCGGGCAGCCGGTAATCGTACCGCCAGGAAACAAAGCTCGGATCAAAGCCTTGATGCCAACATCTGGCCTTAACTTACCTTTAATATTAGAGACAATGTGATGCACATAAGGGTAGCTCTCCAAAGTCATGATCTCATTCACATGAACTGAGCCATACTCACACACCCTACCCAAATCATTACGCTCTAAATCTAGCAACATAATGTGCTCAGCTTGCTCTTTAGGGTGATTAATTAGCTGTGCCTTTAAGCGCTCATCTTCTTCACCAGTGCCACGTGGATGTGTGCCTGCAATTGGGCGGGTTTCCACTTGATTGCCATCCACACTAAACAAGCGCTCAGGTGAGGAAGAAATAATACTAAAACCTTTGAATTGCGCCAAAGCTGAAAACGGCGCTGGGTTAGAGCGCTTTAAGGCTTGGTAAGCTTGTACTGATGAAACGTCAGCATCAAGCTGATACTGCCATTGGCGCGATAAATTAACCTGGAACACATCGCCCGCAACAATATAGTCACGACTGCGTTCTACACCTAGGAGGTACTTACTCTCATCTTCCCAAGACAAAACACCTTTGATGTCGTTATTTTCAATCTCATTTAAATGCTTAATGTCAACCAATACTTGATCGATACGCTCTTGATCACCAAATTGATCTAATAAATAAGTTTGATCATCAGTATGATCAATCACAATTGCGGTTGGAATCTTAGCGGCGATTGCCACCGCTTGATCGCCTGAATGCAAATCATGCTTTAAAACAGGCTCAATCTGCCCAATTAGCTCATACGACAAATACACAAACCAACCACCAGTAAAGGGTAAATCACTTTGAATACTGGGCGTATCAATGCTCGACTCTAAAGTTGATAAAAAATCAAACTCATCCAAATCGTTTAAAACAATTTTTTCAGTCGGATGCGCAAACAAAATCGAATAACGATTAGACTGATTATGATTAACACTTTCTAATAAAAAAGGATAACGCTTATCATTAAGCTGACACAGTGCATCTAGTGCAACACTAGGGATGGATAAAACTTTCACTTTTTACTTGGTGTCAGTTGTTTCAGTTTTAGGCTCGGCATCTATCACCACCACTTCTTCTGCTTCAGGTGTTTGAATCTCCTTTAACAAAGCTTTAACTTGAAAAATAGAATTATGATTTGGAAATTTCTTAATCATCAGCTCTAGCAACTCAACGGCTTTTTTATCGTCTTTAATTTCGTGATGAATAACAGCTAATTCATGCATTGAATTAGAAAACTTGTGATGTAGTGGGTAGTCACTTTGAAAGCCAACAAAAACCTTTTTGGCATTATGACGATCGCCTTTAGCTGCATAGGCTTTACCCAGCCAATACGTAGCATCAGGCACATAATTGTTATTTGGATAAGCATCTAGGTAGCTCAAAAATAAATCAATAGATTGACTGTATTGATCAGTTACTAGCAAGCTTCTTGCGCTGGTATAAATCTTCTTAGCCTTGCGGTCTTCTTCTCGAACACGCGCCATGGTTTCTTTCACTACGTTAGAAGACTTCTTGTATTCCATTAAATGAAACAATTCAGTAATTTTTTGTTTTGAAATCTTTTGTTGTTGCTGCAGTTGTTCGATATGACCAACCATTTTTCGGTTGGATTTTTTTATCTTTTTAAGATTTTTGTAGTTATCTTTAGCTACTTTTTCTACATTTAAGGCAAGCGCATTAAATGGTGCTTGCATCGCAAACAACCCAATTAATACTACCCAACCCAAACGTTTCATTTGCCTTTAGCCTTTATTGATAAATAAATTCAACACGTCGATTCTTTTCCCAGCCACTTTCATCATGCGCTTTCGCAATGGGGGTTTCTTCACCAAAGCTAATCACTTCAATTCTGCCATCTAGGCCTTCATACAAACCCAGTACTTCTTTAACACTTAGCGCTCGGTTTTCACCCAAAGCTAGGTTATATTCACGTGTTCCGCGCTCATCTGCATGCCCTTCTAGGCGTAATTTAACGCTAGGATTGTCTCTCATAAAGTTTGCGTGTTTGATAATTTCTTGTGTGGCTTTGTCGCCGATATCAGTGCCATCATATGAGAAATACAAAACAAAATTAGTATCGCTGGCTTTTAGTTCGGCAACCGCTTGAGCTTTAGCACTGGCTTGCGTTGTATTGCTAGCTTTGTTAAATGGCTTGGTTAAGTCACTCCAATTAAAACTAGACTCATCACGCACAATTGCATCAACCGCCTTACCTTCATTGCTCCTTTCTTCAATCACCACAGTGTTCGACCCTAAGATACCGTTAGCACCTGTACAAGCACTTAACATGGCTACAAGGGGTAATAATACAATTTTTTTCATTTTGTTCTCCTGTTTTATTTCTCTAGATAAGTTGACCAATTTGGCTCTCTTACCTCGCCTGTTTGCGAAGAAAGCTCGTAAGATCGGTTGCCTTCAACCGACACCACGGATAGTAAATTTTTGTTATTACGGTTGGTGGCAAAAATAATCATATCACCATTCGGGGAAAAGTAAGGTGACTCATCTAGCTCGTTGTTAGTCATCATACTTAAATCTTTGGTTTTGATATCGAGCATGGCAATACGATAGTCATTATCAACTCGATGTACCATCGCTAAGCTTTTTCCATCTGGTGAAAACACGGCTTTGGCATTGTATCTACCTTCAAAGGTGGCTCGGTTAATCTTGCCAGTACTCAGGTTTTTGATATAGATTTGCACTTGCCCTGATCGGTTAGAGGTAAAGGCAAGCTGCGTGCCATCAGGCGAATAGCTGGCTTCAGTATCAATACTAGGGTTGTGCGTTAGTTGGGTTAATTTTTTGTCAGCTAATGTATAAGAGTAGATGTCTTTATTGCCATCTTTAGACAAAGTTAACACTAAGCTCTTACCATCTGGGTGCCAGCTTGGTGCTGAGGCAATGCCATCAAAACGTGGTAATTTTTCAATTTTACGGCGAGTGTACGGATGCCACACAAACACTTCAGATCGGCCATTTTCAAAAGAAACATAGGCAATTTTCTTGTGCTCGTATGAGCGGTCAGGTGACCAAACTGGGGAAAGAATAGGTGTTTTAAGTTTTATACGGCTCTTTACATTCATCGCATCAGAATCAGAAATATTGAGTCGGTATTCCTTGTTGCCTTTAGCATCAGTAGTGACTGTAACGTAAGTTAACAATGTGTTGAATGAGCCACTCTCGCCTAAGAGCGCCTCATAAATATGGTCACTCAATTGGTGCGCTACCTTTCTAAAGCCACTCACATGCACCCGTGTGGTTTTGGTGAATAATTGCTTATTACTATAAACGTCAAACAAGCTTACAGACAGCTTGTAAATCTTTTCGCTTTGCTGATCAATATTGCCAGTAACCACGGCTTCAATGTTTTGATGTTTCCAATGCTGTGCATCAACATTTTGACTAATAATGATATCTGGAATCACCACATTAAAACGCCCTGAGCGCTCTAAATTGGCTTGAATGATTTTAGAAATATCTTTATCTTGTGCGCCTTTACCGGTTAATTCAAAATGACTGACAATAATGGGGAAGGCGTTCTCATCTTTTTTGACAACCGTGACTTCAAGCACCGCCTGAGCAGCGCCAAAACTTAAGGCAATAAATACAATAAACAGCTTAATTAATTTCATTCCCTTTCTTCGAGCCAGTTCATTTGAATTGCTTCAAGGATTTTTTCGCCTGATTTATCCGCTTCATCGTCAAACTCTTCTAGTGCGATTACCATTTTCATTAGATCGACAAAATTAATATAAGTTGGGTCAAAGTCAGGGTGTACTTCGTCTAACGCAATAGCAATATCAAGAGAGTCGGTCCATTTCATGTTAACACCTTAGAAAATAAGTATAAAAAGATAGGTTTAATTTTAATCAAAAAATGAGCTTGCTGAGGGTGAAAATTCACCTGTTTTTAAAGGTCTTTGCATGGGTGTTGATGATGATTCATATTTATACAAAAGTCTTTTGTTTATGCTCGCGCAACAGAGTGTACAAATTCTAGGCTTTTTATCGCGTATAGCGCCTCATCCAGCTTGCTAGCATTCGCCACACTAATCACCAAATTAAGTGCTTTCATTGAGTGATCTCTTTCTTCTACTTCCAGGTGTTCAATATTAACGCCGATTTTGGCAATAACGTTAGCAATAGAGGCTAGCATACCACGGCGATTTTCCACCTGAACTCGAACCAACACCTCAAACTCTTCAGTTTCATCTGCATCCCAATCAATCTCCAACCATTGCTCATTTTTTTGCTTAGCGTGAATCAAGTTACCACAGTTAAATCGATGCATTACCAAGCCTTTACTGGTGGTTAATACACCAGCCACCTTATCGCCCGGAATTGGATAACAACAATGAGCAAAACTAATCGCCTTACCTTGGGTTTTTGTAATACTAATATTCTTGATCACACAATGATCACCATCGCATTGAAGCTTGTTAAGTACAACAGATACCATTGCCTCAGATAGGCCGATTTTCATATACAAGTCTTCTTTAGAGTCGCACTTAAAATCTTGCAAGCATGTGGCCCAACTCTCTTCGCTAATTGGACTACCACCACCTTGATAATTTAAGGCGTTACTCAATAAATACTCACCCAGCTGGATCAGCTCAGAAGTAGACTCCTCTTTAAGCTTAACTTTAATAGAAGCTTTGGCTTTAGCGGTAACCGCTATTTGTAGCCAAGTTGGGTGTGGCTTGGCCTTTTTATTAGTAATAATTTCAATTGTCTGCCCTGATTTTAGCTCGGCTGAAATCGATGCATTAATTTGATCCACCTTGGCTTTTATCGTCTGATTACCCACATTGGTATGGATTGCGTAGGCAAAATCCAGTACGGTTGATTTATAAGGTAACTGAATAATTTCACCCTTAGGAGTAAATACAAACACCTCTGAAGGGAATAAGTCAGTTTTGGTTTCTTCTAAAAACTCTACCGAAGTGCCTGAGTTTTGTTGGATTTCTAACAACGAGCCCAGCCAATTACTGGCTAATTCTGTAGAATTATTGTTGTCACTCTTATAATGCCAATGTGCAGCGATACCGTATTCAGAAACAAAATGCATGTCTTCTGATCGAATCTGCACCTCAATAAAGATTTTATTAGGCCCAAACAACACCGTGTGTAACGACTGATAACCATTTGATTTTGGCAGTGCCACATAGTCTTTAAACTTGCCCGGCAAAGGTTTATACAAATTATGAATAATGCCCAGCGCCTGGTAACACTGCGCCACATCATCTACAATCACCCTAAAAGCATACATATCAAGCACTTGAGAAAATTTCAGTTGCTTGATTTTCATCTTTTTATAAATACTACAAGGTTGTTTTTGGCGCCCGGTAATCTTCACCTTGTCCAAACCTTCTTGGTTTAATCGGTTTTCAATCTCCCTTTGAATATGTTTAATAATCTTTTTACGATTACCACATTGTTTTTTGATTTGACGCGTTAGCACTTTATAACGATAAGGGCTAATAATCTCAAAACACAGGTTGTCTAGTTCAACCCTAATACTGTTTAAACCCAAACGCCTAGCGATTGGCGCATGGATTTCAGATGTTTCTTTAGCGATGCGCAATTGTTTCTCACGACTCATTGATTTGAGTGTGCGCATATTGTGTAAACGATCAGCCAGCTTGATCATCATCACCCGCATATCGGTACTCATGGCTAAAAATAGCTTTCTAAAGTTTTGCGCTTGCTGATCAATATTCGAGTGAAACTCTAAGCCCGTTAGCTTTGACACACCTTGCACAATGTGCGCCACTTCTTCACCAAAGCCATTAACTATGTCTTGGTGTGTTAGAGTGGTATCTTCAATACAGTCGTGCAATAGTGCCGCTGTAATACAGTAATAATCTAACTTTAACTCAGCCAAAATCATTGCCACGTTAATCGGGTGGAATACATAAGCCTCGCCTGAGCGGCGATATTGCCCATCATGCGCCGTAGCCGCTACAATGTAAGATTGATAGACGCTCTCAACCTGTTCTGTTGACATATAGGTGTCTAGCGTCTCACACAGATCACTAATTAAGATTCT
Organism: Gammaproteobacteria bacterium; assembly: GCA_029243595.1. Classification (GTDB taxonomy): domain Bacteria; phylum Pseudomonadota; class Gammaproteobacteria; order PS1; family Pseudothioglobaceae; genus Thioglobus_C. Next base: position 6,136 of record JAQWRQ010000025.1, read on the forward strand.
TTTTTCAAATAAACTCATCTAAAAAATATAGGGCTAAAATATGGATAAATCTTTGCCATTATAATACAACCACGTCAGTATAATGCTACGCAATATCAGTAATAAATTTACCTAAAATCAATGAAAAATATACTCAAACTTGTTTTAATCTTGCCTTTCTTAACCCTATCTTTGAGTGGTTGTTTCTGGGAAGAAGAAACCAAAAGAGAGTCTATTACCAAAGGCTGGTCACCAAAAACTTTTTTTGAGCAAGCCAAAGAGCAAATTAATGCTGGCTCTCTAGATAAAGGCATCGAGCTTTACGAGCAATTACAAGCGGCCTACCCAGGCTCAAAATACGCCCTACAATCCAAACTAGAAATCGCCTACGCACTTTACAAGAGTGAAGATTACGACCAAGCCATTGATCGCCTAAACAGCTACATCAAACTCTACCCTGATCACTTTTCTACCCCGTATGCCTATTACTTACGTGGCGTCATCTCAGAAGACAAATCTCGTTCAATCCTAGACGACTACATTACTGACAACGCTCAGCGCGATGTCAATTCAGTACGTGATGCCTTTAATTATTACCTTGCTTTGATTGACAAATTCCCAAAAACTGAATACGCTGAAGAAGGGAAATCTCGCTTAATCATCCTTAGAAATATCTTATCTAGACACGAGCTTTTTGTGGCAATTTACTACACCAAAAAAGGTGCTAACATCGCCGCTATTAACCGCAGCAAATACATTATTGAAAAATACCCAAACACACCTTCTATACCTGCAGCACTTCACTTAATGGCACATAACTACGATGTAATCAGTGCCGATACACTTGCCAAAGATACTCGTCGCGTACTAGCAAAAAGCTACCCGCTTTATACGCCGCACTATTCTTTAGAAGACTAACTAACTCGCATTAATGAACAAACAAGAGCGCTTCTTCGCGCTTAAGATATCTTCTATTATGGCAACTCGTATGTTCGGGTTGTTTATGATTTTTCCAGTTTTCTCGGTCTACGCCACTCAATATGAAAACACCACGCCTTATTTAATTGGCCTTGCCATTGGTATTTACGGCTTAACTCAAGCACTTTTACAAATCCCATTTGGTTATTTGTCTGATCAAATCGGCCGTAAACCAATGCTTATTGTTGGCCTTATTATTTTCTTTATTGGTAGTGTAGTCGCTGCTAATGCTACTGATATCATTGGTGTTGTGGTTGGTAGAGCCTTACAAGGTGGTGGTGCAATTTCTGCAGTGCTAATGGCCTTTTTGGCTGATTTTGTTTCACCTGATCAACGCGCCAAAGCCAATGCCTTTGTTGGTATGCAAATCGGCATGGCATTCATGCTGTCACTGTTGATTGGACCACTAATTACAGTTAATCTAGGTATTTCAGGGCTGTTTTGGGTGATTGCTGGCTTATCTATTGTAGCATTAGGCATTGTGTTTACTTTGCCTTATGTTAAGCCACAAGCGCAATACACGCTTTCTATTTCCAATATTAAACAAGTCTTGAATACCAATCTTCTAAGGCTAGACTTTAGTGTTTTCACCCTGCATTTAATCCTCACTTGTGCGTTCATTGTGATGCCGATACTACTGGTTGAAAACAACATTGTTGCTACCGATCTAAAAGACAACTGGACCATGTATTTACCGGTTATGCTGGTTTCATTTGTTGGCATGCTGCCGATGATCATTTTGGCTGAAAAATACCACAAACATAAGACCATGATTCTTACCGCTATTTCAATCATGATCATGAGTCAAATCTTGTTTTACCAAACCCCACTAACCTACACCACCTTCTTTATTTTACTGACTTTATTTTTTATCGCATTTAACGCCATGGAAGCCATGCTTCCATCACTCATTTCAAAAACTGCAACCACCGATAAGCGTGGCCTAGCAATGGGTATGTACTCTACCTCGCAATTTTTAGGTGCGTTCATTGGCGGTGTATTTGGCGGGTGGATTTACAACACTTACGGCTTAAATAGTGTATTCTTATTCACCACATTAATGGCAATAATCTGGTGGGGAATCATGCTCACCATGCAACAACAAAAACCAACGGGAGAGTAACAAAATGGCAGGAATCAACAAAGTAATTTTAGTAGGTAATTTAGGCGCAAAACCCGAGGTTAAATACGCATCAAACGGCAATGCAATTGCCAACTTATCAGTCGCAACTTCAGAGTCGTGGACAGATAAAAACACAGGTCAAAAACAAGAGAAAACAGAATGGCATCGCGTTAGTGTATTTGGTAAATTAGCTGAAATCGCTGGTCAATATCTAGATAAAGGCTCTAAAGTTTACGTTGAAGGCAAACTCCAAACTCGCAAATGGCAAGATAAAGCCGGTGCTGACCGTTATACAACAGAGATAGTAATCAGTGGTTTTGGTGGCACACTACAAATGCTTGATCGTCGTGACGATGCCGGTGGCGCACCAAGACCAGCAGCCTCTGCACCACAAGCTGCAACACCTGCGGCTGACCCAATAACGCCGGTAGATAACACTGGATTTGATGACGACATTCCTTTTTAGAGCCTTACACACTAACTAAAACTTCAAACCCCGCCTGTGCGGGGTTTTTTAATGCTATCTTTGCAACGCGTAGATATTGCCTTGGTCTGTTGAAAAATAAACGCGCCCTTGTTTACCTATCAACAGTGAACGTATTCTTTGTTTAAGGTAAGTTAATAGCCTCTCTTCAGAATCTACTCCTAGGTCTTGATTTAAGCTGATTTTATTAATGTGTTTACCTCGCAGAGCGCCTGTCAATAAATCGCCAGCCCATAACTCGAACATGTCACCCTTGTAGATCACCAAGTCGCTTGGTGCTATGGAGGGCACATAGTACTTAGTGGGCTGCTCCATACCAGCTCTGTGAGTACCCTCACCCACACTAACTGGCCCCCAATATTCTTTACCGTATGAGATCACTGGCCAACCATAATTAGCACCCTCTTTAATCAAGTTAATCTCATCACCACCCCTAGGGCCATGCTCTATCGCCCATAGTCTCTGCTCTTGCTGATCCCACACCAAGCCCTGAGGGTTTCTATGGCCATAGCTCCATATCTCATCTAATGCCCTCTCTTTATCAACAAACGGATTGTCTTTTGGGGTCGATCCATCTAAATTTAACCTAAGTATTTTCCCTGCATGGTTGGAAAGGTCTTGGGCGTTTTCTCGGACACCACGGTCACCAATTGAAATGTACAAGTGCTGGTCACTTATTGCGATTCGACTGCCATAGTGATGTACATTTTCATTGACGGAACTGGTAATTAATAAATCTTTCCAGTTAATAAGTTGATTGTTGCTAATTTGTGCACTTGCTAGTGTTGTGGCACTACCACCTTGCACAGGTTTTGAATAAGTGAAGTATAGTTGGTTGTCATTTACTGCAACATCCAATAATCCGCCCTGGCCTTCACTAAGCACAGTTGGAACACCATCTAAATATTCAACTGAGTTTGATTTTAGATTAACAACACCAGCTTCACCTGAGCGTTGAGTAAACATAATCTCATTATTAGAGATAAAATCCATGCCCCAAACAATACCAAGCCCAGAGGCGATCTTCTTTAGCTGATAGTCAGCCGCCTTGAGCGGGAGGCTTGCAAAAGACAGCAATAAAAACCCAACAAACAGTTTCTTCATATCAAATTATTTTTTATCTTTGTTGGTAACAAGGTTACTTTCTTTCAAATAAAAAATGTCATTATTTCCATTCATTAAGAACAACTTTTTTAAATATCTTACTTAGAATTGTCTTCCACTTTAAAGTCATCAAGCTTTGCAAAATCAAACTCATCAGCAATACGCTTGGCTTCATCATTGTGCAAATAATCAGAATTAGGATCAATCCCCACCCTGCCAAGATCGAGTCGGTCAGCGTCCCAGCAAGTGTTAATGGTGATACATTCTGGGCGTGTGCCATACGTATGCCCCTTACAGGCATCTGTCAGCTGTTTAAACTGCACATCGTTAAGCGGAATGATGTCTCGATGCTTCATGGCGAACACGGCGCCTCTAGGGCCGTGTCCTTTGTCTCGGTATTCATTCTCACGCATACAATCATGAAAATGCGCAAAATAAGACAATACGGCCTTATCAGCGCCATTGAAGTTAGCTAGGTAATGGCCGTTGCGCTCCACCGTGCGCCAATGCTTTAATCCATGAATAGGGCTAGTAATAAAATCTGACTCAGCTTTTAGCAATTCTAACACTTGTTGTGCAATCACTAACTACACCCCTTCAAACAGATCTCTTTGCTTGTTAAATGCCAAGCGCGTTCTAATAGCAATGCTCGAACTACGCTTTAGCATTTCTTTTGATCGCACATACGCACTGGTATCCATCCAGTTAAGCTCAGACAGATTCAGCTCTTGTTGTACGCATTTACAACCAGCGTTAGCAAAGGCTTTTGATGCGCCAGAGGTTTGCGCTCGATTGGTAAAAATATTAAACAACGACATATCTAAGTTCGTATCACTCTTTCAACCGTTCTTGCAGAATCCATCTCTGGTGGAAAAGTAAGTATATCTTGCTCAAAATCTCTGATCGCTCTATTGGTCATTTCTTTGAATTGCGCCTTCACTTTATCGATGTTAATTTCGTCATTATTATGAAACGCCATCGCATCCACAAGCCTGCTAAATGCCGCCCTAACCTCTCTATCAATATTCATCACTTCTACCACTGCGTGGCCTCTTGATCTTCTAATCATTTTTACTCTCCTATTTGGTTATTTAATTTTTTGTTTTTAGTGTTTTGTTGAGTGCTTTGCTTCGTTAAATTCACATTGTTCTACAGCCAGTTTTAGTAGCTTTAATACATCCATGTTGTCAAGTCTTTCATAGGCTTCAGCATTGGTCTTTGCCGGTATTGATAGCACCACATCCAAGGTCACACCAATGTCTTTAAATTCTTCCATAAAACCTCCTAATATTATAAAAAATGTGAGTAAAATCAAGGGAATAAGTGCCTATAGCTGATTTATAAAAAAGCAATAATAAATTAAAAATAGACTAAAAATTCGACTTGAATTTGTATTCAATTGTAGAGCAAATTAGAGGTGTTTTGGGTGAAGATTTACTATTTTTTTACAACTATTTTCACACATCAATTGGGGCTTGGTTTGTAGCTCAAAAAAAAATAAAACACGCCTTTGTAAATCTAAAAATTAAATTATCAATATCAAGTTTATTTATAGGGGCGTATTCCTAAATATTGCTATGCATTTCTACACAATCAAAGTAGTTATTCCATCGGTTTGGTGAAAACGATGTACCTAGTGCATCAAGTGGCCCTACGTTGTATAAATTCCCACTAGACAGTGCTTCTTTAAAGCGTGCAATATTATCAGCAGATAAGTTGAGTTTATCTTTACACGTATTATGCACCTGTTCGGTGATTGCAATACCTGAATCAGTTTTGCCAATTACTTCTTGTTCAATAATCTCATTACTATCTATGGTTATTGAGTCGAATGAATCGAACGATTCAACTGGGCCAAAATCGCGCGGATCACCGCCTGCTATTACACTGGTTGTAACTATAATTGTTGCTGCAAAGCCTGATAAGATTTTCAGTTTGTTCATTGGATAACACCATTAAATAAACTGAATTATATTTTTTGAGCGTTAAGCAAAAATGAAGATTAAATGTTTTGTTTATGAAGTTGCTGATTTAATGGGTACCGCCCCCATTAAATCCGTTTATTTCACTATTTCTGTTTTAGATATGAGTTAACCCTGCAAGTAAGCCGCCAAACATTACAAACAACAACCACAAGATGATGATTGCTGGGATTGATGCTACTGCCCACTTAACCATAAACCACACCATTGAAAAAAATGGCATATTAATGTCGGTTACTTCTACTTTTGAAACTTCTGAATCCATAATTTATTCCTATTTACACTAGCTTTAATTAAGATTCATAACTTGATGGGTTGATAAATCTTAATGAACACATAAGTACAATAATACTATTAATTTTCAATTTGAACCTTAATACTATAGAATTAAATTATGAAAAGATTAAACGAAAAAGAATACTTGGAGTTGAAGACTGAAATTAGAAGTACTTCAGATAAGATTATTGACGATATTGTTAATGAGTTTCAAGAAGACATTGTAAGAATGAAAATCCTTGAGAGAATCATGAATGGTCCTTTACTTGATACTTATCAAGAATGCAC
>JAQWRQ010000038.1 GCA_029243595.1 Gammaproteobacteria bacterium
CTGCATATAATTCGTAATCGCTTTATCTTGCTCAAGCTTGATACGCCCATGTTTATGATAATATAGCTTAGCTTTAGTTGTTATATATTCAATCGAGTCCTCTCTATAATCACCCGAAGCACGTGCTGCACGTTGCATACTGTCAGAAATACGATTAATACTTAAAGGGTGAGAGCGCAAAAACTCCTGCGCGCCAGAGCTGTCTTTTAATTTTTCAAAAAAATGTGCCATCCCTTGTGGGTCAAAACCTGATTTGGATAACATTGCCGTGCCAATACGATCAGCCTCCCATTCGTGCTCACGAGTGAAGTTGATACTTTGTTGCGCTGTACCTGCCACGGTTGAGGCGGCAATTGCCTGAGAAGCATCAGGATTATCTACCAATGCCGCTGCCAACATACCTGCCACCATTAAATAAGTTTGTTTATCGGTTTTTTCACTGAATCGATTAAGGTGATTTTGGGTGACGTGTGAGATCTCATGAGAAAGCACACCTGCTAACTCTGACTCTGAATCTGAACTAAGCAACATGCCCGTATGTACGCCAATATAACCATACGGGCCAGCAAAAGCGTTGATACTGTCATCATTTAACAGTAAAAAGCCAAAATGCTTATCAGGGTTTTCACTGTAGTTACCTAGCTCATGACCCAATTCTCGTAAATAGGTGGTCATCTCCACATCAGCAATAACGGAATCTGAATTCCAAATCAGTTGTAAAAATTCGTTACCTCGTTTTTTCTCATTTAATGATTCTGACAGCTGCAGCTCTGGAATGCTCAATGCAAAAGCCAGAAAAGGTGCCAATAATAACAAGAGTAAATTCTTTATCATGAACTTATTATATTTGACTATTGGGCACTGAGCGATTAAAATAGTCGAACTTATTAGTTAAATCTAATATGTTTTTATTAATTACAATTCAAATTATAATTTACAAGGAGTCCCATCATGGCTGACGAAACTTTAGACGCATCAGGCTTAAACTGCCCATTACCAATTTTAAAAACTAAGAAAGCATTATCTAAAATGGATACTGGAAAAATCTTAGACGTAATTTCTACAGATGCTGGCTCAGTAAAAGATATCGAAGCTTTTTGTAATCAAACTGGTAACAAACTTATGTCGACTGTTGAAGACGGTGGTAAATACGTTTTCACTATCGAGAAAGTTTAAACAACAAGCATTCTAGAGGAGAATACAAATGTCAGATAATAATAAAATGACAATCATCGCTACTAAAGGTACTTTTGACTGGGCTTTCCCGCCTTTCATTATTGCTTCTACTGGCGTTGCAATGGATAAAGAAGTCACTATTTTCTTTACTTTTTACGGTCTAAATCTTTTATTAAAGGACACTTCTAAACTCAGAGTAAGCCCGATGGGTAACCCTGGTATGCCAATGAAAATGCCTTTTGGCCCTAAGTGGTTACAAGATATTGACTTTGGCCCTAAGATTCCTAATGTTCTTTGGAATATCCCATTTGCTGACTCTCTAGTAACTTACCTAATGAAGAAGACCATGGCTAAACATGGTGTTGCTAAGTTGGCAGACCTTCGTGATATGTGTCAAGAATTTGATGTTAGGTTCATTGCTTGTGAAATGACTGTTGAGTTATTTGGCTACGATAAGTCAGACTTTATTGACGGTGTTGAGTTCGCAGGTGCGGCGTCATATTTTGATGAAGCGGCTTCGGGCAATCATCATTTATATATGTAGCTTGTTTAAGTTATTCAATAAAAAACCTCCTTTCGGAGGTTTTTTATTGCCTGAGTTTTAGCGCCAGTCTAAGCTTGGCCAGCCTCGATCTTTGGCTATTTTTTGTAATGTGTTATCGCCATGTACAACAACAGGATGATCAACTAACTCTAACATTGGTAAATCATTGTGTGAGTCTGAATAAAAATAAGCACCCTCTAAGCTCTCACCAGTTTTAGTAAGCCACCGATTAAGATGAGCGATCTTACCTTTTTGAAAACACGGCTCACCCTCGACTCGACCTGTGTAGTCGCCGTCTTTTATTTCTGGCTCTGTAGCTAGTAAATCATCAATACCATATTGAGCAACAATCGGCGCCGTTACAAAACGATTGGTTGCTGTAATTACCAGCACCCTATCACCTTTTGTTTTGTGCTCATTAACTACCACTTGCGCTTTGGGTAGTACAATCGGATGGATCTTTTGCTGCATAAAATCTTGGTGCCAAGCATTTAGTGTTGTCATAGAGCTTTTAGAAAGCGGCTCTAAACAAAATTCTAAATATTCATTAATATCCAAACTACCTTTGGCATATTCATCAAAAAAATATTGATTTTTCTTTTGATAAGAATTTGGATCAACGGCGCCAATCTCACTCATAAATTCACCCCAAAGGAAATCACTGTCTCCATCAATGAGTGTTTTGTCTAAATCAAATATTGCTAATGCCATACCTACGCCTCAATTTTTTCTAAAATCTTATCGATACTATCAACAATCTCAAAGGATGTTAAGTCTGTCGAATTAATGTAACTGTTATTTTCTAGTGTTTTAAACCATGCTAATAATGGCGTCCAAAATTCTTCGCCAAATAACAAGATTTTAATCTGCTTACCTTTTCTTGTTTGCACCAAGGTTAGTATTTCCATCAGTTCATCAGCCGTACCAAACCCACCCGGGAAAAACACACAGGCATCGGCGTACTTAATCAACATAACTTTTCGAGTGAAGAAATGCTCGAATAATAAACATTCGTCTAAATAAGGGTTGGGCGTTTGCTCTTTAGGTAGGTTAATATTAAGACCAATACTTTTTGACTCGCCTTCAAAAGCACCACGGTTAGCCGCTTGCATAATGCCTGGGCCAGCGCCAGTTAAAACATTAAATCCACCATCAGACAAAGACCTTCCTAGCTGATAAGCAGCTTGCGCCAAAGGGTCGTCTTGGGTAATCCGTGCAGAACCAAAAATAGTAACGTTGTTATCAAACTTCTCAAGGCTGGCTTGCGCCTCGCTTAACTCTGATTCAACAACATTAATCTTCATAATTTAGCAAATACTCGTCCTGCTGCATCAATAGTAGCTTGAATGTCTTCATCACTATGTGCATTTGATACAAAGCCTGCTTCATAAGCAGAAGGCGCCATATAAATACCCTCTTCCAACATTAGGTGATAGAACTTTTTAAAGCGCTCTACATCACATTGTGAAGTCTCGTTAAAGTTTGTTACTGAATCTGAATCTGTAAAAAATAGACCAAACATACCGCCCACAACATTGGCTGTCATGCCAATGTTGTTAGCTTTAGCTTTTTCTAAAATACCCTTGGTTAATTTTTGCACTTTCACATTAAGATTTTGATAAAAATTTGCATCGGCCGATAAAACATTAAGCATCGCTAAACCAGCTGACATCGACATTGGGTTTCCCGAAAGCGTACCCGCTTGATACACTGGCCCAAGTGGGGCGATGTATTCCATAATCTCACGTTTACCGCCAAAAGCGCCAACTGGTAAACCACCACCAATCACTTTGCCTAAAGTGGTCAGGTCTGGCTTAACGTTGTAATAAGCTTGTGCACCCCCAAGTGCGACTCTAAAGCCAGTCATCACTTCATCAAAAATCAGTACCACGCCATGCTCGTCACAAACCTCACGCAAGCCTTGTAAAAATCCATCAACTGGTGGGATGCAATTCATATTGCCTGCCACTGGTTCAACAATAATACAAGCCACATCCTCGCCAACCTCATTCAATACTTCGCGTACTTGATCGATATTGTTGTATTCCAATGTCAGTGTATGCTCTGCCAAAGATGCTGGCACGCCAGGAGAGGTTGGCACACCTAGTGTTAATGCGCCCGAGCCTGCTTTAACCAAAAGAGAGTCAGAATGGCCGTGATAACAACCTTCAAATTTAACAATGTTATCTCTGCCCGTATAGCCACGTGCCAAACGAATCGCACTCATAGTAGCTTCTGTGCCTGAGCTAACCATGCGCACTAGCTCAATCGATGGCACCAATTCACAGACTTTGTTAGCCAAAGTGGTTTCGATTTCAGTAGGCGCACCAAAGCCCAAACCATTTTCTAAAGTAGCTTTCACGGCATTCACTACATCCTGGTTGGCATGTCCTAGAATCATCGGCCCCCATGAGGCGACATAGTCAATATATTTTTTATCATCGGCGTCGAATAAATAAGCACCCTCACCTTTAGTGAAAAATATTGGATTACCACCCACGCCGTTAAAAGCCCTCACTGGGGAATTAACGCCACCTGGAATAACGGCTTTTGCTTGTTCAAATAAATTGTCTGATTGGCTCATATTAAAAATCCTTTATTTAAGTTTTGGTAATTTGTGGATAGCGCTGCAAGCGGGTAATATGTGACCACACAATTAAGATATTATCCAATAATAATTTAATATTAACAGAGGTTTTTGACAAGCTAATTGCATGATAAATATCATCTAACAGCCGAAACAAAAAATCTGTTTTTACAGTTTTAATAATTTGGTTAAGTTCAACCAAGCCACCCTCATGCTTTGAAGATTTTAGGCGAATACCTTCAATCACTAAATTTTGCAAACAATCCAGCACCTCGACTTCATTGCCCTCAAAGTCCTGCACTTGGTTGATCGTCGCCGGATGAATAGCAATATTTAACAACTGGTTTTGCCAGCTTTGATAATGTATAAAGCCATCGCCTGATAGTTCTGAAAGCACTTTAAAAGGCACGCCATGGGTATTTCCTAACAATTGTGGCACATCAAAATCTTTATTTTGAGTGTCACTAATATGACTCTCAAGCCATAATTGCGTTTGCTCATCGTAAGCTGGGGCAATATGCACACTTTGACAACGAGATAAAATAGTTGCTGGTAAGTTTTTAGGATTATGCGCGAGCAAAATAATCAAAGTATTATCTCGAGGCTCTTCTAATGTTTTCAGCAAACTATTGGCAGCGCTGACATTCATTTGATCAGCATAAAACAACACGCCGATTTGTAAATCATCTGCAGTTTTATTCAGCGCATCGCAAAATGCACGAATTTGATCAATGCGGATATTTTTTGATTCCACCCCCTTGTCATTAACCTCAGTCCGGCAATACACCATATTAGGATAATGCGATCGGCGAATTAGCACTGACGTATCCAACACCTCTTTTGGATTATCTTTAGCAATCGCCCGACACAAAGTACACTGCCCACAAGATTGATCTTGGCACAATAAAGTTTGCACCAATTGTTGCATAAGTTCAAACTTGCCCATTTGTGGCGCACCAGTAATCAATAACGCATGTGGTAGATGATTTTGATCGATCATCTTTTTAAGTTTTTCAAAAGCGGTCTTATGCCAAGGAAGCATCATAATGTATCTAGGATTGCAGCAATTTGTTCGGTGGTATGCTCAATGGTTTTCGAGGAATCTATCAGCTTAATTCTATCTGGAAACTCTTTAGAGCGTGCAATATAGGCTTGTCTCACTCTATCAAAAAAATCCATTTTCTCCATTTCAATACGGTCTTTTTTACCTCTAGATTCAACTCGGGACATACCAATTTCAACTGGCACATCAAGCAATAAAGTCATATCAGGGGCAAAGTCTTGCATCACCCAAGATTCTAACTGTGAAATACGACTAATATCCAATCCTCGGCCGCCACCTTGATAAGCATAAGAGCTATCAGTAAAGCGATCACTCAATACCCAATCACCCCGCTCTAAAGCCGGCATTATTTTATTCTGAACATGTTCATTTCTTGCAGAAAACATCAGCATTAGCTCTGTGTCAGCGTGCATGTCACCTGTAGAATTACTCAGTAATAACTCTCTGATTTTCTCGCCCACTTCAGTACCGCCAGGCTCGCGCGTAAGTACAACCTGAATGCCTTTGGCTTTTAAGTATTCACAAATAAAGTCTATCTGAGTGCTTTTTCCAGCACCCTCAACGCCATCAATAGTGATAAATTTTCCTTTTTGCATGATCGCTATTTTATAGATTTTTCAAGTATTTTTTGATGTTGTATCGATGCTGTTTATAAGTTTTTGCAAAGGCATGTGTGCCGTCCTTCTTAGCAACAAAATAAAGTGTGTCGCCTGTAGCGGGGTGCATTGCTGCGTGTAGTGATGCTTGGCCGACTGCACCAATCGCTGTAGGGGGCAAGCCTTTGTGTCGATAGGTGTTATACGGGCTGTTAAATTTCAAATCTTGCTTACTGAGTGAGCCTCGATACTGATTACCTAGCGCATAAACAACAGTTGGGTCAGTTTGCAGGCGCATGCCTTTTTTCAAGCGACGCATAAACACACCTGCTATTTCTGATTTTTCTTCATTATGCGCTGTTTCCATTTCAATCAATGAAGCGAGCACCAGTGCTTCGCTTGAATTTTTTAAACCCAAAGATTTGTCTCGCCCTTGCCATTCGTAATCCAGTTTCTCTCGCATCATTTGATTGGCTCTTTTAAAAACACTGGCCACACTATCACCATAATTAACTTGGTAAGTATCTGGCCAAAAATACCCTTCGTAAGGTTTTTTTACATTCGCTAATTTCATCGTTTCATCAAATGAGCCGCTCGACTTTAGGGATTTAGCATCGGTAAGCTGTTGATAATAATGACGCACTGTCTCGCCTTCAATTAAAGTGATATTTCGATTGGCTACTTTTGCCGATGAGAAATTTTTTAACAACTCAATCACGCCCATATCTGGATGCACATCATAATAGCCAGATTTTAGTTTTGATTCAAGGCCAAGCACTTTGGCCGCACTCACCACAAAATAGCTTGAATAAATCAAACCATAGCGTTTAAGGTCATATGCTGTTGAAGCGATACCAGCGCCTTTGGGTAATTCATAAACAAAAGGCTCAACTGTTCTGATCGTATTTGCCCAATAAGTCCAAGCCAACATTAATGCAACAACCGATGCTAATAAAATTTTTAAAAAAGACTTTTTAGGCTTTAATAAAACTGCATTTTTTCGCTTTGAAAGGTGCTTATTAAAAGCATGTATTAGTTGTTGAGTTATTGCCTGCCCAGAAAAAGAATGCTCATTAACACGTGTAACCGGTTTAATTCCAATCACGCTATTAGTGATAAACACCTCATCGCATGCATACAATTCTTGCAGGGTAATAGCGCCCACATTAATTTGTAATCCTAATTCAACAGCAATTTTTAGAATGACTGAGCGTCGCGTACCTTCAATGCCGCATTCATCCAAACCTGGTGTTAACAATACACCAGACTTTACGGCAAAAATATTGCCCTGCGTTGCTGAAATAACATAGCCGTTATCGTCCAGCATAATGCATTCATCGCCTTTCATGTCTACTCTAGCCAATATTTGTTCAAGACGATTACAATGCTTAATATTAGACAATAACTGATTAGTAGCATAGCCACTTTGACATGTTGTCAATGTATATTGATCAAACGTTTTCTCTGGCATTGTAGATACAATAACAATGCGGGTTGGCTCGATAGCTTTCCCAAACCCGTAACCTCTCTCACTCTCACCACGAGAGAGTATGACCTTCACCACGGCCCGATCTAGCTTGGCAATTGAAAGCGCCTTAGCAATGTCTTTTAGCCATTGCTTTTCATTAACAGGGTTGATCTTTAGCTGGGCACGGCCTTTTTCTAATCGTGCAAAATGCTCAGACCAAAATAACAATCGAGATTTTTTAACCACGCAAGTTTCAAACAAACCATCGCCAAATTGAGTTAAACGATTAAAGACGCTTAACTTAGATTGTTTTTTTCCGTTTATCAGTACGATGCTATTCATGAACCAATATTATAATTCAGTGCGTCTATAAAATAAGTTAAAACACCAGTGAAAATCTTAATTTTCTACCAATCACTCTAAGCGCAATACTCATTCGGGTTAAATTTACCCACATATAAGCAATAGGAGTGATAAAATTCAAAGTTCTTATTATTTAATTTAAAACAAAGGGGAGTAAAAATGAGTGGAATTATTAATATCGTTAAATGGGTGCTGATTGTTATCGGTGCGATTGCGGTTTATTACGGTGTGTCACTACAAGTTAAATATGATGGCGTTACTGGGAAGATCATTAGCGAGGTAATCTCACCAAAACTACACCCAGAATCAATGGAAAAAGTTTATATGCCAATGACTAACACTCTATTAGAAACTGGTGACATCACCATGGCTTCTATTGTACGTGTCAAGGTAGCTGACGATGTTACTAACGAAGATGTTGAAGAAGCAATGGAAAGTATTGCAACTGAAGAAGGTATTCGTTCTGTGGGTATGTTGCCATTATCAGAAATGGTTGAATTACAAACCAATGCTCCCGGCGTAACCAAAGGACATGCAGATTTTAAAGCGCAAAGATTCCTGAAAATCTTCCAATACTGTGCACCGCGTACTGCGATGACGATGGTTGAGCATTCAGATGCATTCTCAGCTTACTTACCTTGTCGTTTAGCACTAATTGAAGACAAGCAAGGTCAAAGATGGTTATACACATTAGACATGAATGCAATGATTTATGGTGGTGCTGCATTACCTGAGTACTTATTAGAAAAAGCACTAGAAGTTCAGCGTGTTATTACTCGTATTCAGAACGGTGGTGCAGAAGGTGACTTCTAAACAATTAACTTAATTGTTAAAAAACCGCTCTTTTGGGCGGTTTTTTATTGTCTAAAATAAGACCATGGATCCTATTTATCATCAGCTAGATTTTGGTATTACTTGTATTGATACCGAGCACATGCGCAAAGACTTTGTTGCCGCCTACTTAATCGAAGATGAAGGTCGTGCAGCTTTTGTCGATACCGGTTGTTACTTATCTGTGTCAGCTTTACTGGCCACACTTGATGAGAAGAATATCAAGCGTGAAAATGTTGACTATATATTACTCACACATATTCATCTCGACCATGCGGGTGGTGCGGGTGAGCTAATCAAACACCTGCCTAATGCTAAAGTCTATGTACATGAATATGGCGCCAACCATTTAATTGATCCATCCAAATTACGCGCTGGCGTGATTGATGTTTATGGTGAATTGTTCTTCAAGCAATTTCTCGGCGACTTAATCCCGACACCTGAAGACAAAGTCATTATTGCAAAAGATGGTGATGTAATTACCTTGGGTAGTCGATCATTAAAGTTTGTCGACACCCCTGGGCATGCCAGACATCATGTGTGTATTTGGGATGAAAAATCTCAAGGTATTTTTAGTGGTGACACACTGGGAGTGAGTTATCGTGAGTTTGACACTGATCAAGGTGAATTAATCTTCCCGCCTACCACGCCGGTACAGTTTGACCCTGATGCCTGGAAAAATACCATTGAATTGCTGATGAGGCTTAAACCAAAATATGCTTATTTGACGCATTTTAATCGTATCGAATTTACAACGAAATCTGCCAATATGTTGATAGAGCATATCGATGGTTTTGTTAATATCGCTGAAAGCTTGAAAGACCAATCAAATCGCCATAAAGCCATTAAAGAAGGGCTGCTTAATTACTTACTAAAGATTGCCACCAAGCACGGCGTTACACTTGATGAAACACAACAAGTCAAACTATTCAAAGGCGATTTAGAAATCTGCGCTCAAGGATTGGGTGTCTGGTTAGATCGCAACTCTTAAATCTCTTCATAGGCCTTGCCCATGAAGAGATTTAATCAATAATAAGAACAACAGTAATCCGTTATTTCTTCTACTTTTAACTTAAAGCTTGAACCCTTCGGCACTTCAAACGATGTACCTTTAGTGAAAGTTTGCCATTCACTCTTACCTGGTAGCAATACATCTAGCACACCGGCTTGAATTTCCATCAGCTCATTGTCATCCGTGCCAAATTCATACTCCCCTGGCATCATAATGCCGAGTGTCTTTTTACTACCATCGGCAAATTGAACCACGCGAGAAGTCACCTTACCATCAAAATAAATATTGGCTGCTTTTACAACAGTTACATTTTCAAAACTTGACATAATAATCCTTTTTTTTAATTTGATACGGGCCTTGCCCGTATCACTTATACTTGATCCAAAATATATTGCGTTAATAATGGTACTGGGCGACCAGTTGCACCTTTTTTAGCACCACTAACCCAGGCAGTGCCTGCGATATCTAAATGCGCCCAACGATAGTCTTTGGCATATCGTGCCAAGAAACAAGCGGCTGTTACTGTGCCAGCTTCACGCCCACCAATATTACCCATATCAGCAAAGTTTGACTTTAATAATTCATCGTACTCATCATCAAGTGGTAATTGCCACGCAGTATCCATAGCGCGCTTACCTGCACTAATAAGATCATCAGCAAGGTCTTGGTCATTTGCCATAACGCCACAGTGATGTTTGCCTAGCGCCACAATTACTGCACCGGTTAAAGTGGCAGTGTCAATCACCACTTCAGGATTAAACTTTTCAACATACGTTAGTGCGTCACATAAGATAAGTCGCCCTTCAGCATCAGTGTTAAGAATCTCAATAGTTTGGCCAGACATACTTGTTACCACATCACCCGGCTTAGAGGCGTTGTGTGCTGGCATATTCTCAACTGCTGGCACCACAATCGTAAGATTTACTTTAAGTTGCATCTCTGCCACAGCACGCATTGTGCCGATTACCGATGCCGCACCACACATATCATATTTCATTTCATCCATACCTGCACCTGGTTTTAATGAAATACCGCCACTGTCAAAAGTCACACCTTTACCAATCAGTACAATCGGCTTAGTATCGCCGTTACCTTTGTAGCTTAGGCTGATGAGCTTTGGTGGCTCGATTGAGCCTTTAGATACTGAGAGTAACGAGCCCATGCCTAATTTAGACATGTCAGATTCTTCTAACACCTCGCACTCTAGCCCAAATGTTTTGGCTAAATCTTGCGCTGTCTCTGCTAAATAAGTCGGCGTACAAATATTTGATGGTAAATCACCCAAATGACGTGTCAATGCCATGCCACTTGCCATCGCTTGGCCTTGTATTAATTCATGCGCATTATCACCATCAGATTGAATGGCAATACTTTCAACTGAACTTTCATCACTCTTTTCAACACCAACTTTTTGTATTTGATAAGTGGTATTTTGCATTACCCTAGCCGTTGTTCTTTGTGTCCAGCTTTCATCTTGCTGATCAACATCAAGCTGTTGGATCATAATGCTTTTTGCTTTAATGCCCTCAAGTGCCGTGCTTGCAGAAAGTAGTGCTTTGATGTAATTTTTATCAGTTGTTGGTGCGTCGCCCAACCCTGCAATCAATACATGTTTAGCTTTAAAACCCTCAACCAAATTAAGCATTAAAACTTTTCCTGCCACAGCTTCAAACTGATTAAGCTCAACTAATGCCTGCAATGCTGCATCATCAAAAGTTGTATCGATGTTAGAAAATACGACAACACTATCCCCATCAAAATGCCGAATAGTTTGATTAATTAACGAAAAATCCATGATTCCACCTAGAAAAAATATAATCCCGATATTCTACCTAAAGATGTAAAATTTATTCATTTTTCACACAATTTTATTATGATGATCAAACGACTTTTTATTACTTTAATACTTCTATCAGGTGCTGCTATTGCCGATAAAAACATGGTTATTAACAACCTTGAGCGCTTCTTTGGCACGATTGAAAAAGAAGACATTATAGATAGCCCATTTAATGGCGTCTATGAAGTAATTGTTTACAATCCAGTTGATTCCCTCTTGGTTTCTAAAGATGGCCAATATATTATTCAAGGTGATGTGGTCGACTTAAGCACAAGAAAGTTATTGCCAATTAGTGATAAAGTCAAAAGGATTAAAACCACATTAATCAACTCAATTAGCGATCAAGATAAAATTATCTATAAAGCCGATAATGAAAAATATAGTATTAATGTCTTTACCGATGTAGATTGCCCATTCTGTCGAAAGCTACATCTAGGCATGGATAAAATGAACGATCTAGGCATTACAGTCAAATACTTAGCAGCACCACTGGCTTCATTGCACCCGACAGCCCAAAGCAAAATGCAAAAAATATGGTGTGCTGATGATAGAAATTTAGCGCTTGATAACTATAATATCGACAAAGAAGTGCCAGTTGTTGATAGCTGTAATGACCCCGTTGCTGAGCAACTATCACTCTCTAAACAATTAAGTGTCACTGGAACGCCAGCGTTATTTTTATCTGATGGTACACACCTTCCCGGATACTTAAGACCAGACTTACTACTTAAAAAAATAGAAATCACTCTTGGCAAATAGTGCAACACTAGAGATTTCACTGAGTGCGATCTGCTCGGTTGTCCTAGAAAAAAGATCACTATCTGCCTTTTGTTATCCAGAAGACAGTAGCGCCGAAACCAAGTCTTTAGTTTTCGGCACGATTCGTTTCTACCATCAGCTTAACGACATTGTTACCCAACTGTTAAAACACCCCATCGAAAAAGACAACCTTGATATACATTGTTTATTATTGCTAGGCGCTTATCAGTTACTGTATTCAGACATACCAGCGCACGCTGCTATCTTTGAGACTGTTAATGTCACTAATTATTTAGATAAATCTTGGGCAAAAGGCTTGGTCAATGCCATTCTTAGAGAAGTTGATCGACAAAAAGACAGCTTACAAAAGCAAACACACTACTCCCACCCAACCTGGATGGTCAAAAAAATCAAGCAAAACTATCCCGATCATTTTGAGCAAATTTTTGCCAACAACAATATACAAGCACCAATGACACTTCGCATTCATCCTAAGTACCCAGTTGCTGATTATCAGCAGAGTCTCACTGATGAAGGGATCCAGTCAAGCCTTTCAAAGGTTGCGCCTCAAGCGCTAATGCTTGACAAGCCAGTGAGTGTTTATGACCTACCAGGTTTTGATAGTGGCGCTTGCTATGTGCAAGATGCCTCTGCTCAATTAGCCGCACACATTCTTGACCCTCAAGCGAATGATTATATTTTGGACGCTTGTAGTGCACCTGGTGGAAAGGCCATTCACCTAAGTGAATTAGCACCCTCATCGCGTATTGTTGCACTGGATATTGACACAGAAAGACTTGAACGTGTTCAGCAAAATATTGACAGATTTAACATTCAAAATATTGAGCTAAAATCAGGGAAAGCGCAAGATCAAGATTGGCACAACCCAACAGATGCCCCATTATTCGACAAGATATTGCTGGATGCGCCCTGTTCTGCTACGGGCGTTATTCGTCGCCATCCTGATATTAAACTCCTAAGAAAACCCAAAGACATTAACGCTTTGGTTGAATTGCAATCTCAAATTCTTGAAAATCTTTGGTCAATGCTCAAACCTGGTGGTACTCTGCTGTACGCCACTTGCTCTATTCTAAAAGCTGAAAATGAATTTCAAATGGCTGATTTTCTTTACAGCCATGAGGATGCTAGTGAAGTCAAAATCGACCTCGACTGGGGCATTAAAACCGTTATTGGCAAGCAGCAACTACCCACCTATGAGTTTGATGGATTTTATTATGCAAAAATCAAAAAATCACTCTGCGCCACCTCTTCCTAATTAAAAAACATTATTGGTATATCTACCAATTTAATATTTTTTAATTATTTTATAATTCATAACTGTTAAACATATGTTTAATAAAAAAATAATTAAATTAGGAGAAAACACATGAAAAAGATACTATTAAGTATTGCGACGTTCGCATTACTCACACTAAATGTACAAGCAGCTAACCCAAAATACGTGATTCAAATCAGCACAGATGACGCCAGAACGCAAAAAATCGTTCTAAACAATGCGGCCAATTTACAAAAATACTACGGTGCTGATAAAGTTGATGTTGAGATTGTTGCCTACGGCCCAGGTTTAGGCATCTTGACAACAAAAAGTAAAAATTCACCTAGGGTTGAGAAAATGGCAATGAATAATGTTGTTTTCAGTGCTTGTCAAAATACTATGAACGGCATTAAGAAAAAGAAAGGTGCCTTTCCAAAATTAACAGATGGTGTAGACATCACTCCTTCTGGCGTAGTGCGTATTGGTGAATTGCAACAAAAAGGTTACTCGTATATCCGACCTTAAGTTATCACCACATTCAATAAAAAGGCGCTATAAGCGCCTTTTTATTGAATATTTTCTTTACTTTTCTAAAGCAATATCTAACACTTCATCAATCCATCTCACCTTAATCACATTGAGCTTACCTTTGATTTTGTCAGGCACCTCAGACAATTCTCGTTCATTATCATCAGGAATAATCACGGTTTTAATACCGCCACGCAGTGCTGCTAGCATTTTTTCTTTCAACCCGCCAATCGGTGTAACCTCACCACGCAAAGTAATCTCACCCGTCATAGCCACATCGGCTTTGACTTTTCGACCTGTGAGCACCGATACCAGCGCAGTACACATGGCCGCACCAGCACTCGGCCCATCTTTAGGGGTAGACCCATCTGGCACGTGAATATGGATATCAAGCTTATCTTGAAAATCATCACTAAGGCCTAGTTCTTTTGCTCGTGTACGGGTGACACTCATTGCTGCTTGAATAGATTCCTTCATCACATCGCCCAATTGACCAGTGTAGTTAAGTTTGCCCTTGCCTTTATAGGTAGTGGCTTCAATGGTGAGTAAATCACCACCAACCGATGTCCATGCTAAGCCAGTGACCTCACCTACTTGGTTGTGCTCTTCTGCTAAACCATAACGGAATTTTTTAACGCCTAAATACTTTGGTAAACTTTTAGCATTGATAATCGCTCGGCCTTTGCGTTTTTTAAGCACGACCTCCTTCACAACTTTACGACAAATCGTACTAATGGTCCTACTCAAACCGCGCACACCGGCCTCGCGTGTGTAATAACGAATAATATCTAAAATTGCCGAATCTTTAAAATCAATCTCACTTGATTTAATGCCGTTATTTTCCATCGCTTTGGCAACTAAATGGCGCTTGGCAATTTGCACTTTTTCATCTTCAGTGTAACCAGACAGCTCAATAATTTCCATACGATCTAATAATGGCTGTGGCAAATCAAGCGAGTTAGCAGTTGCTACAAACATGACTTGTGAAAGGTCGTAATCAACCTCTAAATAGTGGTCATTAAAAGTGTGATTTTGCTCCGGATCTAGTACTTCGAGCATAGCTGAAGATGGATCACCTCGGTAATCACTAGCCATTTTTTCAATTTCATCAAGCAAAAACAGTGGGTTTTTAACTTTCACTTTTTGCATTTTTTGCACAATAGAGCCTGGCATTGCGCCAATATAAGTACGACGATGGCCACGAATCTCTGCTTCATCACGCACGCCACCTAACGCCATGCGCACATACTTGCGGTTTACTGCTTTGGCAATCGATTCACCTAAAGAGGTTTTACCTACACCAGGAGGGCCAACAAGGCACAAAATATTGGCTTTATTGTGCGTCACACGAGTTTGTACAGCCAAGTGCTCTAAAATGCGCTCCTTGACTTTATTTAAACCATAATGATCGTCATCTAAAATCTTTTGTGCTTTCTTAAGGTCTTTATTAATAATGGTTTTTTTCTTCCACGGCACATCACATAAATTTTCAATATAGGTGCGAATAATAGAAGCATCGGATGATTGAGATGACATGCGAGAAAGTTTTTTTAGTTCAGACTCTGCTTTGGCTTTAACAACTTTAGGCATTTTTGCTTTATTGATACTTACTTGTAAATCTTCAATTTCATTTTCGTCTTCAGCCTGACCCAATTCTTTTTGGATTGACTTCATCTGCTCATTCAAGTAGTAGTCTCTCTGATTAGACTCCATTTGCTTGCGCACACGAGATTGAATTTTCTTTTCAGCACTGAGTACATCGATCTCACCTTGAATAACCGCTAAGACCTTATCCAGCCTATCTTTGGCATGATCACCCTCAAGTAAGGATTGTTTTTCATTAAGCTTAAGGTTTAAATTGGCAATAATAACGTCACTAAAACGCTCAACATCAGAGATATCTTGTAGCGCCTTAAGCACTTCTTCGGGTATTTTTTTATTGAGCTTAATGTAAGTCTCGAAACTGTCTAGCGCCAAACGCATCATCGCTTTTATTTCAACGTTTTCACTAGGCTCTAGATTAAATTCATCAACCGAAACTTCGGTGTAGTCTTCTGCTTCAAAAAATTGATTAATTTTTGCGCGCTTAACACCCTCAACCAAAACTTTGATCGTGCCATCGGGTAGTTTTAACATTTGTAAAATAGTTGCTAATGTGCCTACTTGGTGTAAATCATCATTACCAGGGTTTTCAGTTTTTTCATCTTTTTGCGCCACTAAGAAGATGTATTTATTGGTGCCCATCGCCTGAGTAATGGCGTTAACAGAAGACTTTCTGCCGACAAAAAGCGGCATTACTGTGTGCGGAAAAACCACCACATCGCGCAAAGGTAATAAAGGCACTCGCTCCTGAACTAGATCAATGATTTCTGTTGTGGATTCTGTTCCCATAACAATTTAACACCTTGTTTGTTTAATAATTTAGATAGATAGTGGTTTGTCACGTTAATTTCAAGTACCCAAGCACCAAAATCGTCCACCTTTTCATTGTGGATATAACCAATATTGTAGATTTCACTACGAATATAAGCCGATTGCACATCCAACTGTATTTTGGCACGTGTCATCATACCACTAAGCTGTTCTGCTAAGGCTTGATAAAGTAAATCTATGCCCACACCTGTTTGCGCGGAAACCCACACACGATAAATTCTGCCCTCTTTATCACGATCCATTCTTGGCTCAAAATCGGCTAAGCAATCAATTTTATTCATCACCAAAATGGTCGGGATTTTAGCAGCACCGATTTCAAAAATAATATCTTCAACTTGGTCAATTTTTTCCCGGTTATATTCATCCGAAGCATCTACCACATGCAACAACACATCTGACTGTCGAGTTTCTTCTAGTGTTGATTTAAAAGCCGCCACCAAGTCGTGTGGCAGGTCTTGAATAAAGCCCACTGTATCTGCAATCACCGCTTCACCTGAAGCCGGCAAAATCACACGTCTAATTGTCGAATCTAATGTGGCAAATAGCTGATCATCGGCAAACACTTCAGCTTGTGTAATGGTGTTAAACAAAGTGGATTTTCCAGCGTTAGTATAGCCCGCCAAAGCAATCATAGGCAGTTCACTCTTAATGCGTGATTTACGCCCCAAATCACGTTGCTTGTGCACTTTGTCTAAACGCTTAGTGATGCTCTTGATACGCACGGCGATTAGGCGTTTATCGGTTTCTAGCTGAGTTTCGCCCGGACCTCGTAAACCAATACCGCCTTTTTGACGCTCAAGGTGAGTCCACCCCCTAACCAATCTTGTAGATAAGTGGCGGAGTTGAGCTAATTCAACTTGTAATTTTCCTTCAAAAGATCGCGCTCTAAGCGAAAAAATATCCAAAATCAGGCCGGTACGATCCATCACTTGACATTCGAGTGATTTTTCTAAATTTCGTTCTTGAGATGGGGACAGTTCAGATGAAAATATCACTAGATCAAGCTCTAACTCTTTAACCAAATCTGCCAATTCTTCCACCTTACCAGAGCCAATAAAATATTTAGCACTGGCAAAATTACGTGAGACTTTAAGGTTTTTAACAACCAATAGACCTGAAGACCTAGCCAATTCTTCGAATTCATCCATGCCATTATGAACGTGTCGATTACTTGATAGTTCTATATAAACCAGTAACGTTCGTTCGCCTTGGCCAACTGCGTCTTTTTGGCGATCAAATAATTCCAACTGAGGATCGGGTTAGCTAGCTTTTTTAGATTTCTTAGTTGATCGATACACCATTAACGGTGCGTTCTTTTTCTCAACTACTGCTTTGTCAATTACCACTTCATTGACATCGTTTAATGATGGTAATTCAAACATTGTATCTAACAACAAGTCTTCTAGGATAGAGCGCAAGCCTCGAGCACCTGTTTTGCGTTTAATAGCCAACTTGGCAATCGCTGATAAAGCTGGCTTTCTAAAGGTTAGCTTAACGCCTTCCATTAAGAATACTTCTTGGAACTGCTTAACCACTGAATTCTTAGGTTTTGTTAAGATCTGAATCAGTGCGTCTTCGTCTAGCTCACTAAGCGCTGTTTGCACTGGTAGGCGGCCGACTAATTCTGGGATCAAACCATAGCTAATTAAATCTTCTGGCTCAATCAAACTAAATAAATCGCTCAATGTTTTTTCTTCGTTGAGGTCTTTCACATCAGCAGAAAAACCAATACCGGTTGCTTTTTCAACACGTCTACCGATGACCTTATCTAAACCGTCAAATGCACCACCACAAATAAATAAAATCTTTGAGGTGTCAACATCAATGGTTTCTTGGTTAGGGTGTTTGCGCCCACCTTGAGGTGGCACTGAAGCCACGGTACCTTCAATCAGCTTAAGCATGGCCTGTTGCACGCCTTCGCCCGAAACGTCGCGCGTAATTGAAGGCGAGTCGCTTCGACGAGAAATCTTGTCAATTTCATCAATAAAGATAATGCCACGCTCTGCACGGTCTGCATCAAAATCACATTTAGACAATAAACTTTTAATGACATTTTCAACATCATCACCCACATAGCCAGCCTCAGTTAGTGTGGTTGCATCAGCTACGGTAAATGGCACATCTAAGATGCGTGCCAGTGTTTGTGCTAATAGAGTCTTACCCGAGCCTGTCGGGCCAATCATCAAGATGTTAGATTTATCTAGCTCAACATCGTTTGACACGTAGTCACTTTGTAAGCGCTTATAATGGTTGTAAACTGCAACAGAAAGCACTTTCTTGGCATGGTCTTGACCAATCACATAATCGTTTAAAAAATCAAGTAATTCTTTAGGCGTGTAGTCCCATTCTTGATGTGTATCTGTAATTTCTTTAAGCGTTTGCTCTTGAATTAAATCATGACACGACTCAATACATTCATTACAAATATAAACGCCTGGGCCTGCAATTAAGCGATCAACTTCTGATTTAGCTTTGCCACAAAATGAACAATTTAGTTCTTCAGTATCTGCTGCCATAGATTAAGACGCCTTAGCGTTTTGTAAGTACCTTGTCAATTAAGCCGTATGTCGCTGCTTCATCAGCTGACATAAAGTTATCTCTGTCTGTGTCTTTTTGAATAGTCTTAATATTTTGCCCTGTGTGAGATTTTAAAATAGTATTAAGTTTTTCTCTTACTTTTAAAATTTCTTGCGCATGAATATCAATGTCACTGGCTTGACCGGAAAAACCACCCAAAGGCTGGTGAATCATGCATCTTGCATGTGGTAAAGCAAAACGCTTGCCTTGGGCGCCAGCGGTTAATAATAAGGCACCCATGCTGGCTGCTTGGCCAATGCATAAAGTAGAAACATCAGGTTTGATAAATTGCATCGTATCATAAATCGCCAAACCTGCAGAAACAGACCCGCCCGGTGAATTGATATATAAATGAATATCTTTGTCTGGATTTTCAGACTCTAAAAATAACAATTGGGCCACGATTACGTTGGCCATGTAGTCTTCAACAGGGCCTACTAAGAAAATAACACGCTCTTTTAAAAGACGCGAATAAATATCATAGGCACGCTCACCTCGGGCAGATTGCTCCACCACCATTGGGACTTGATTTAAGTTTTGAATTGTCATTTATGTTTGTTTTGTTATTTCCTGAAACTTTTTATTTTTAAAGGTAACGTCTGCCTTGTCTAAAACAGCGTCTTGTACCATTTTTTCTACAACTAATAACTCAACATGAGTCAATCTTGTTTGGTCTTCATTGTAGTAGTCTATCATTTGTTGTGCATTTTCGCCATACATCTGCGACATTTCTATCAACTTAGCATCAAGTTGCTCTTTGCTCGCAGTCAGATCATGATTGCTGGCAACTGCGTTAATCAACAAGCCCAATTTAACACGGCGTGTTGCCTCTGTGTTAAATGCTGACGCCTCTAGACCATCTTGAGGTTGCATGCCTTGTTGCTGCATACGCTCCTGCATTTCTTGAAGCAAGTTTTGTGCTTCAGCATCAACACTGCCTTGTGGCACAGTGAAATCATTAACCGCTAATAACGCATCAAATACTGCATTTTTATTCTCTTCAGCAATACGACCATCAATCTCAACACGCATTTGCTCTTTCATGCTTTTATTTAGTGCATCCATGTCTTTTTCACCGAATTTTTCAGCAAACTTATTATCTAGCTTAGGTGCTTTAGGTGAAGACACGTCTGTCACAGTGATTTCAAAAGTAACCTCTTTGCCCGCTAATTGTGGTGCATGGTAATCTTTAGGGAAGGTTAAATCTAAGCTGATTGATTTACCTGCTGCAACATCAGTTAAGCCATCTTCAAAGCCTTTGATCATTGTTCCTTTACCCAAGATTAATTGGAAATCAGTTGCTTTACCGCCGTCAAATACATCGCCATCCATGCTGCCTTCGAAGTCTATTGTTACCTGATCACCATCTTTAGATTTGCGTTTAACAGATTTGTATTCAGTTGATTGGTCAATCAAACCTTCTAAAGTTCTGTCTTCATCTGCTTTGGTAATTTTTACTTTAGTTTGCTCAATCTTTAGCTTGGAGAAATCAGCGATTTCGATCTCAGGATAAACTTCAAACTCAACCGTATAAGTAAATTCTTTTTCGTCTTTTGAATCTATCTTGGTAATAGTGGGTCTCGCCGCAGGTGTTACGTCTTCTTTAGTTAATGCGTCAACTAAAGTTTCATTTACAATATCGTTTACCGCATCTGAGGTTGCGTTATCACCAAACTGCTTGCGCAAAATAGTCAAAGGCACTTTACCCTTTCTGAAGCCATCAATGGTCACTTGTGAAGCCATTTTTTGCAAAACTGCATCTGTTTTTTGTTTAAAAGTGTCTGCAGGCAATTTAACCGTTAATGATCTTTTAAGGCCGTCTAATGTTTCTAGTGAAGTTTTCATGTGTTATAAATCCGATATTGTACTTAAAAAAGAATGAATTATACCCGATGGGGTGGTGTTTTCATGAGCAATAAAAAAGGCAGTCAAGACTGCCTTTTTTTAACTTTTAGAGAATGCAAGTTCGCTAAAAGTAAGGGGTTAGTGCAAGGTTGTGATGTACTCAGAAACTGCATCAATTTCTGCGTTGGTCAAACTCTTGGTAAAGTTAATCATCATGCCTTCGAAATCGTTAGTTCTACTTGGCTTGGTTGAGCCTGTTTGTGCGTTGATTGAATCTTGACGAAACAATTTAAGTTGCTTAGCAACATAAGCCGCATGCTGTGAAGACAACACTGGGAAGCCTGCAGCTGGAATACCTTTTCCTTGCGGGCCGTGACAAGCGATACAAGCAGTTACGCCAGTGTCTTTCTTGCCGCCACGATAGATTTTTTCACCCAAAGCCATATTTGCACCTGCTTTAGCTGTGCCTGGCGTTAGCGTTTGCGCCACATAATAGGCGGCAATATTTTGCATGTCAGCATCTGTTAATGGTGCCACCATACCAGCCATCGTAGCATCTGCACGATCATGAGTTTTGAATTCTCTTAGTTGTTTTAATAAGTAAGCTTCGCTTTGTCCTGCTAATTTTGGGAAAATTGGCACCATTGAGTTACCATTAACACCATGACAACCAATACAAGTTGCTGATTTTGCTTGACCAAGTGCCGCGTCGCCTGCCGCTAAAGTGTGTGTTGAAATTAAAGTTGAGACTAAAGCTAGTGCCGCGCTAAAAACTAATGTTAATTTATTCATGGGGGTTTCCTTTTTCGCAAAAAAATAAGCCGATATTATACTCAATATCGGCTTATCATAATATAGGATTTAAATTTTAAATCCTAAAAATTACAGATGCGGTTATACCGCTAGTAATTTATTTTCCAGATAGGAAATCAGCAATTGCTTGCTCATGGCCTGCAGCCATAGGTGCCATTGCATTCATTGTTGGGTCTACACGTGAACCATCTTGGAAGGCTTTTATCTGGTCAAAAATCCAGCCAGCATCTTTACCCGCTAGTGAAGGGTACGATGGCACCATTGAGTTACCACCAGCACCGTGACAACCTGAACAACCTAAATTGTTGTACATTGCTTCGCCAGATGCTTGAACTGAAAATGAACCCATTGAAATTGCAGCTGCTGCTACTAATAAAACTTTCTTCATTACTCTCTCCTTATTTTTATAAACTAAAATATAATGGCAATTAACACCACGAATTCTTAATTATACATCTGTTTAACTAAATGAGCAATACCTACCACCAGGCCAAGTTTGTACTCTCGTGCCCATCACTTAAAGGCTGCCCAGAAGACCAAGGCTTTGAAGTAATTTTTGCCGGCCGCTCTAATGCCGGAAAGTCTAGCGCGATCAACACGCTGACTTTACAAAAAAAGTTGGCCAAAGTCTCTCGTACACCCGGCAGAACACAACATTTGGTGTTTTTTGAATTGGATGAAAATCGTCGCTTGGTTGACTTACCAGGCTATGGTTATGCTAAAGTGCCCGAACATGTGAAAAAACAATGGCACATTGACATGAGCGAATATTTTGAAAAACGTCGCTGCTTAGCAGGTGCGGTATTGGTGATGGACGTGCGTCGCCCACTCACAAAATTTGACCAAATGATGTTGGACTGGTGTGTCAGTATTAATCTGCCTACGCAAATCCTACTCACCAAATCAGACAAGCTTAAAAAAGGCGCAGCAAGCAATGCATTACTTAAAGTCAAACGCGCTATCGAGCCGCACCCTTATGTAGAAGTACAACTGTTTTCTAGTTTAAAAAAACAAGGCTTAGAAACAATTTGGGGTCGGCTCGATACTTTCTTTGGCTATGTGGATTAATGCCGATCTAGCAAAACTCAGCGCCAAAGACAGTATCGTCTTGGCTAACAATCGACAAGTCTTAGCTTTTAAAAAAACTTGGGGCTTGCAACGTGGCACTTCAGCACTACCTCAAACTTTTTCTTGGAAGCAATATCTACAACATACCTGGCAAGAGATTAGCCCCAACTCGTCCAAACGACTTATTTCAGCCATTGAGTCTAGAATGCTCATCATTCAGTCTATGGAGCGCTTGGGACAAGTGGCTGATGTTCGCTTAATAGACGAAGTAGTCAAAAATATTGATTATTGTTATGCGCACTTAATCAGCCCTTCTACACTGTCGGATTCACATCATCAAAACAGTGAGTTATTTAGCACTTGGATGCTAGATTACCAGCAAACCAAGCTTGAGCTTAATGTGCTGGATGTAAACGACCTATCCAAACTCATTCTAAATCGTGAGAGTGAAATCAACCAGCCCTACCTTTATGGCTTTAAAACACTCACACCCGAACAATCGCTTTTGTTTACCAATATCGGGCATCAGGTTTTAAGCGCAGATCAGCCCAACACACATAGCAGTAATCAAATTTTTAACACAACGTTTGATGAGATTTTTCATGTTGCCAACTGGGCTAAAGACTTACACAGCAAATACCCAGAAAAACACATTGCCATTGTCAGCCCGCAACTCAACAACGAGCATCATCAAATAAAATCAATTTTTGATCAAGTGTTTGACGATGTGCTTGTCGGCACTGGGCAAAAAGCCTACAACATTTCTCTAGGTTTGCCACTAACTGATTACCCGCTCATTAAGCACTTGTTATTGATATTGCAACTGTCTCAACAATTGCAAAGCAACCGCATTAGCGCCGAAACCTTTAACGCTGTTATCGCCTCACCTTATATTGCTCATGCTCAAGCTGAGCACTCAAGTCGTGCATTATTGGTAAATCAGGTTTTGTCTTGGTCACAGACACACTTTAAGTTTAATCAACTTGATGCACACTTGATCAACACCCCTTTATTAAAAACACTCATTGATGACATTAACGCACAAGCTGCTAATGGGCAGCAAAAACACGACCAATGGCTGGCAAATTTTAACACGCACTTGCAAACTTGGGGTTTTGCAACCGACAGAACCTTGTCTAGTGTTGAATATCAATTGTTTAACAAATATCAACAAACCAGTTTGGGGTTGAATCAATTGTCTCAAATCACCGGCAAGGTAGGTGCATCACAAGCCATTAGTGATTTTCAAACTTGGTTATCACAGGTTATTTTCCAAGCGCAATCTGCCAAAACGCCGATTCAAATATTGGGCAGCTTAGAGGCAGAAAGCCTATACTTTGATGAAGCTTGGGTAATCGGCATGACTGATAATTTCTTGCCAGCAGCAATTAATTCTCCTCGTTTTATCCCTAATGACATTGCTGCACAGCATCAAATCCCCCATAGTAATTTTGAGCTGATTGCCAAGGACGCGCAAGATACGCTAAACAACTTAATCAACCTATCTGATCAAGTGACTTGTTCTTATGCCAAAAACCACTTTGAGAGCGAACAACATGGGTCGCCTCTATTGGACTTTAATCACGAAATTACAGCGCCCGAGCACCGGTTTGAATCTGCCCTATTAGAAACCATTAACGACAATCAAGCCACACCATTGGCCGACAAGCAAGTTAGTGGTGGTGTCAGCATTTTAAAAGACCAAATGGCTTGCGCCTTTAAAGGCTTTACTCACCGCCTTAATATCAAAAAATTTGATGCACCACATCTCGGCCTTAGCCGTGCAGAACAAGGCGATGTAGTACACAAAGTATTAGAATCTATTTACCATAAAACACCCTCTTCTACTGATTTAGCAGCTTATAGCAAAGACGAACTAAATAAGCTGATTGACGCTGCCATTCAACATGAATTAAAGCGCTATAAACACTCCGGATTTACTCAAATCGAACACAGTCGTCTTGAGCAACTCATTCATAAATTCATCGCTACTGAAAAACAACGTGATGCCTTTAGAGTGGTTGCTACCGAGCAAAGCATCGAAGCTGATATTAATGGCTTAAGCTTTACCACGCGTCTTGACAGAGTTGATGAGATGGATAATGGTGATCGCATTATCTTTGATTACAAAACGGGCACGCTACCAAGCAATCCTTGGTGTGGTGACCCCATCAAAGAACCTCAATTACCCATCTATGCCACCACCAATCCGGCAGATGGCATTGCCTTTATCAAACCAGCGTCGGATAAAATTAGCTATATTGGCATGGCAAAGGACCACGACTCTTTACCAAAGAAAACCTCTAAACAAAAATCTTGCAATGAATGGGATGAGCAACTCAGCCTTTGGCAACAACAACTAGACCAAACTAGCCTCGACTATCAGCAAGGCAAGGCTGACGTATTGCCCACTAAAAACGCTTGCACCTATTGTGAATACGATTCACTTTGTCGTGTTGAAAAATGACGTAATAATCAATAGTTTTTCTTCTTCAATGGCTTTAGCGATATTGCTTTTATCAAGGCTTGTAATATCGATTGAACTTAGTTGATCTCGAAGTTGCTTAATAGATTCAACCTCAATTCCCAGCAAAACAAATATCACTAGTAATTGATCAAATCGATCTTTGCGTCTTAGCGCGTCTGTTCTTGCAAAAAAATCCAATACCACTTCAGGGCTCTGCTGGTTTAATTTGCCAGCAAGCTGATGCCACTCGCTCGTCAATAGCGCGAGTTGTGTATATTCTTTAGGGCATTTAATGTGCTGACATAACTGCTCGATGGCATCAGTACTCTGATGATGCAACCAGAGTGCAAATTTGACCACTGGGCTATCAGTATCCAGCTGATCTAAAAACTCAAACTCGTTCTCATGCGTTGTATGAATATCTCTATTAAGCATCGGAAACACTTTTGTGTCAGCGCCACAGGCTGATAGTACTTTAAAAAATGCTGATGGCGTCTGGTATGACAATGCCTTTTCAAGCTCTTTAAACACACGCTCAGGTGTGAGCGCATCTACCTCACCTGAGGCAACCATGTCTTTCATTAACTGATGTGTCTCGTGCGCCACTTTAAAGCCAAATACCTTAAACCGTGCAGCAAACCGCGCCACGCGCAATACACGAACAGGGTCTTCACTAAAGGCGTCAGACACATGCTTAAGCAAGCCATTATTTAAGTCTTCTTGGCCATTAAAAGGGTCGAATAATTCACCGTCTTTATCGGCAATGGCGTTAATGGTTAAATCACGGCGTGACAAATCTTGTTCGAGTGTAACTGCTTTTGAGGTATCAAATTCAAAACCTTTATAACCCTTGCCAACTTTACGCTCGAGTCTAGCCAGCGCATACTCTTCTTGTGTGCCGGGATGCAAAAAAACTGGGAATTCTTTACCTACTTGACGATACCCAAGATCCAGCATTTCATCAGGCGATGAGCCAACCACCACCCAGTCTTTCTCGGTGTTGTTGTCGCTAATGCCTAATAAGCGATCGCGAACCGCACCGCCAACTAAATACTTTTTCATGGTTGTGAAGAAGAGTGGTTTAAATGCCCATATAATACACGAATGGATTTATCTAAATTAACACGCACGCAGTTTAAAGTTACTCAGCAATGTGGCACTGAAGCACCATTTACTGGCGAGTACGTTAATCACCATGAAGACGGCAACTACACGTGTGTTTGTTGCGACCAGGTGTTGTTTTCATCTGACACTAAGTTCGACTCTGGTACTGGCTGGCCCAGCTTTTATGATATCGCTAAAGCCGACAGTGTATCGTCAATCAAAGACAATGCCCATGGCATGACACGCGTAGAGGTCCGGTGCAAAAATTGCGATGCACATCTTGGCCATGTATTCCCCGATGGCCCCGCACCGACCGGGCAACGTTACTGCATTAATTCAGCTTCACTCAACTTCCAGGCTAAATAATGCACATTCATATTCTTGGTATTGCCGGTACATTCATGGGCTCACTAGCGCTAATTGCCAAGCAACTCGGCCACACAGTCACCGGACAAGACCAAAGCGTGTACCCACCGATGAGCACACAGCTTGACGAACAAAATATCACTTATATTCAGAACTATGAAGTTGCCAACATGCCACAGGCCGATGTCTTTATTATTGGCAATGCCCTATCGCGTGGCAATGAATGTGTGGAAGAAATTCTCACCAAACAATACACTTATACTTCGGGTGCGCAATGGCTGAGTGAAAACGTCCTACGTCATAAGTGGGTATTAGCCGTGTCAGGTACTCACGGCAAAACCACCACAGCAAGTATGCTTGCTCATATTTTAGAAGTTGCCGGCTACAACCCTAGTTTTTTAATTGGTGGCGTGGTGGAAGATTTTGGTGTGTCATCACGACTGACTGATTCTAACTTTTTTGTCATCGAAGCGGATGAATACGATACTGCATTTTTTGACAAACGCTCAAAGTTTGTACATTACCACCCAAAAACTTTAGTGATCAATAATCTTGAATTTGATCACGCTGATATCTTTGATTCTCTCAAAGATATTCAAAAACAATTCCATCATTTAATTCGCACCATACCCAACGACGGTCTCATTATTCACCCTGAAAATAACAAAAATATTGACGAAGTTTTAAATATGGGTGCCTACTCAATGATACGTACCTTGACCGTATCAACGCTAACAACCACAGCCAATGGCACTGAATTTAGTGTTGAAGATAGCTGTGTTAATTGGGCTTTACTGGGTGAGCACAATATGGAAAATGGATTAAATGCAATTTACGCAGCACATCATATTGGCGTTCCATTTGATATGGCCTGTGAAGCGCTAAATACATTTAAAGGCGTGAAGCGCCGTTTAGAAATCAAACATCAGACTAACAACATTACTGTCTATGATGATTTTGCCCATCATCCAACTGCGATTAAAACCACGCTCTCAGGTCTGCGTGCTAAAGTAGGTAGTGAAAATATCGTGGCAATATTAGAGCTTAGGTCCAACACCATGAAATCAGGTATTCACCAACAAAGTTTGGTTGATGCGCTTAAAGACGCTGACCAAGTGCTTGTGTTAAAGCCTCAGAATACTGATTGGGATATTGACGTATTGTTTGATGCTGGGTGCTTATTTAATTCAGTTGATGATATTGTCACTCAGCTTACACAAATCAAACAAGGGCATTTTGTGGTGATGTCTAACGGTGGGTTTGATGATATTTTCAATAAACTTATCCCTAACTTATGAAACCCATAAAACCTATTGCAATCGCTCTCACTGGTGCATCCGGTATGCCCTATGCTATCACTCTACTAAAAGAGCTGGCTAAATCTCAAGAGAAAATCTACGTGATGATTTCACAAGCAGCCAATACCGTGATCACTATGGAGACCGATCTTAACTTAGGCAGTGACACCAAAGCCATTGAAAAAAATCTCACTCAATATCTAGGGGCTAAAGACGGCCAAATTGAAGTATTTTCAAAAAATCAATGGACCGCACCAGTTGCCTCTGGCTCTAATCCACCACGCGCGATGGTCGTATGCCCTTGCACCATGAGTACACTTTCAGCCATTGCTCATGGCTCGGCTGATAACCTCATGCACCGTGCTGCTGATGTAGTCATAAAAGAACAAAAAAAGTTAATTTTAGTGCCTAGAGAAACCCCGTATTCAGCCATTCATCTGGAGAATATGCTCAAACTTTCTCGACTAGGTGTGGTAATCATGGATGCCAATCCGGCCTTCTATCAAAATCCAAAAACCATTGACGACTTAGTCAATTTTGTCGTGGCTAGAATACTCGACCATTTAGATGTGGATCACGATCTTGCACCACCTTGGCAAGGCTAGTCATATGTAACGGGCCTTGCCCGTTACATTAAAAAGCAATAACGCTTAAGCCTAAAAAAGCCAAGAATATCGCAAAGAATTTTTTGAGTTTTTTGCCATCAACGCTGTGCGCTACTTTGGCACCTAAGGGTGCAAATAACACACTCATTGCCACAATGCTTATCAGTGCCTCAGTATGAATAAAGCCCAAACCGCCACTGGCACTTTCTACATTCCAGCCCGCCACAACAAAACCCAGTGCACCTGCAATAGCAATCGGCATGCCTACCGCTGCCGAGGTGGCAATGGCATTTTTAATATCAACATTGTTATAAGTTAAAAATGGCGTGGTCATGGTGCCGCCGCCAATGCCCACAATGGCCGAAATAAAGCCAATAATATAGCCAGTTAAATGCCATATCCATTTTTTCAAATGATCAACATGGCTGGCGCTACTAATACCAAAATACATAACAATGGCCACGCTAAATTCAAACAAGGCAAAAAACACGCGCATAAAATCAAAACTCATTGCTTTTGTCAGCATTGCCCCACTAAAGGCACCGAGTAGAATCATAGGCGCTAGCCTTCTAACGTACTGCCAATAAATAGCGCCATGTGCATGATGCGCTCTAACGCTTGAAATAGAAGTAAACACAATCGCCGCTAACGCTGTGCCGACGGCTGTGTGCATTAGCGCTGATTGATCAACGCTACCGGCTAATAAATACAATAATGCTGGCACCATAATCAGCCCGCCACCAACCCCTAACAGGCCAGCAATAAAGCCTGAAAATACACCCAGTAGTAATAATGGCGCTATTTCAGCCAAGCACTAACTTCGTCAATTAATAGATCGTCTTTATCATTAAAAAAATGATCAGCATTCACCATTAATTGCCTGTAGTTTGTATTGTGTTTTGAGGCTCTCTGTTTTTCTTGGATACCTTGCATCACCGATGGAATGTCCTCATCGCCATATAGATCCAATACAGGAATATTAATTTTTGATAAATATGGCGCGGACGGCGTTGGCATACCAATACCCACGAAACGCTTAAATGGATTTGTATTATTCGCTAAATAATGCGCTGACATCTCACTACCCAAACTATGCGCAATCAACACATTAGCCTCTAGGTCTTGCGCTGTTAGGTAATTCACTGCTGAATTAATTCGATTATCTGCATCTGCAAACAAAGGTAGATAACCCTCGAATCCCACGCCATTTTCTAACACCGGCATTTGGATTGATAAGGTATTAAAGCCCCTCTCAGTCAGCGCCACCCGAAGTGGCTGAATGACTTGAGGCCAATCAGGATGCACACCCAAACCGTGAACAACAACTGCGGTTTGTTTGGTGTCGGATTCAGACTCAGTATAAATAGCTAAAAATTCATGGTCATTAGCCTTTAAAAAAACCACATCGCCATCCATTAAGCCATCTTCAATAAAGCTTGCCCAACGCGCTTCTTTGGCGTAATCTGGCACCACTTGTGCAAATACAATATTACTCAGCAATATCAATGCTACTAGAATTTTTCTCATCATTTCTCCTTAAAGTACAAACTAATTATATAAGAAAAAATTAGGGAATTTTACGAATGACTGTCTTTCAATGAAAATACAAATAATCACTGTTTTTAGTAAAAATAACTCTAATAACCACATAAAAATGATAAAAAATAGCGATTTTTTAAATAAAACAGTAAAAAATCGGCTAAAAATAGCAAAATATTGCTAATTTTTAGTTAATTTATTAAAATTTTGTGTATTA